>NZ_JBMQQZ010000079.1:0-167959 GCF_057362025.1 Bordetella sp.
CGCAAGCATTCTTGATCGGCCCTGCAGGGCATGCGCGGTCGCGCGCCCTGCGTCCGCCGCCGTCGATGCCGAAGACGGCGCGTATTCCGGTATGGGCGCGGCGTTTTGTCAGGGTTTGTTCGGGCGGTTTCGCGGCGATGCAGCGGATAAGCTTGCTGTCGGCAGTTTCCTTCTTTGAAGTGGTCGTTCCCCAGGAGCCAAGAAAATGAAATTCAAACTCATCGCGGGCGTAGCCGCGTGTCTCGCGCTGACGTTCGGGCAGCCCGCCGCTGCCCAGACCAAGACGGTGCGCATCGGTGCCATCTATCCGCTCAGCGGCGCGCTGGCCTCGACCGGTGCGGAAATCAAGGCCGCCATCGAGCTGGCCGAGGACATCATCAATAATCCGCATCCGGAACTCAAAGGCCTGCCGCTGGCCGAAGGCGCCGGCCTGGCCAAGCTGGGCGGCGCGAAGATCGAAGTCGTGTTCGGCGATTCGCAGGGCAAGCCGGAAGTCGGCCTGGCCGACGCGCAGCGCCTGATCCAGCAGGAAAAAGTGGTCGCACTGACGGGTGCCTATCAATCCGCGGTCACCAAAACGGCCAGCCGCGTCGCCGAGCAGGCCGGCATTCCCTATCTGAACGGCGAATCGAGCAGCCCCGATTTGACGGACCGCGGCTACAAGTGGTTCTTCCGCACCTCGCCGACCGACGATACCTTCATCGAAAACATGATGCAGTTCCTGGACGGCGTGAAGAACCAGCCGACCAAGCGTATCGCGGTGGTATATGAAAACACCGACTTCGGCGTCAACACCTACAAAGCGCTGGAACGGTTCGCCAAACAGTACAAGCGCGAAATCGTCGCCAACATCGCGTATACGGCGGGTTCCGCTTCGGTGACCTCCGAAGTGCAGAAGCTGGCCGCCGCCAAGCCCGATGTGGCGATCTTCGCCAGCTACACCTCGGACGCCATGCTGTTCGTGCGGACGATGCGCGAAGCCAAGTACGCGCCGCCCATCTTCCTGGCCAACGACGCCGGCTTCATCGACTCGCGCTTCGTGCAGGAAGTCGGCTCGCAGGTGCAGGGCGTGCTGACGCGCGACGTCTGGAGCAACGACATCGCCGCCACGGTGCCGACCCTGAAGAAGGTCAACGAACTGTACAAGGCCAAGACGGGCAAGGAGCTGAACGGCAACAACGCGCGCTCGATGCAGGGCGTGCTGGTGCTGGCCGATGCCATCAATCGCGCCGGATCCACGGATCCCGAGGCTATCCGCAAGGCCCTGGCCGCCACCGACCTGGGCGCAGACCAGATCGCCATGCCTTGGTCCGGCGTCAAGTTCGACGACAAGGGCCAGAACAGCAAGGGCGCGGGCCTGATCCTGCAGATGAAGGGACCGGGCTACCAGACGGTGTGGCCGGCCAACTTCAATACCGACAAGTCCCTGCCCGCGCTTCCCTTTACCTGGAAGTAAGCGGCCGGCACGCTGGCGCAACGCAAGAAACGACGGGCCCCCTGGGGCTCGTCGCAGGAGTCCCGCATGTTTGAAGCGCTTTACGCCGGGCTGTTCAATGGCCTGATCTATGCCGCCGTGGCGGTGGGCCTTGCCCTGATCTGGGGCATCACGGACGTCATCAACTTCGCCCATGGCGAGTTCCTGATGCTCGCCATGTATGCCGCCTATTGGTTGTTTACCCTGGGCCACGTCGATCCGACGCTGTCGGCGCCGCTGGTGGCCATTCTGTTGGGTTTCGTCGGTTTCCTGACGTATGCGCTGATCATCAAGCGCTTGCAGAAGGGGCCGCCGATGGCCGTCATCCTGGCTACCTTCGGGTTGGGCCTGGTGCTGCGGCAACTGGCTTTCATCGCCTTCACCCCCGACTATCGCAACCTGCCCGACACCCTGGTGTCCGGCAGCGTGACGCTGGCGGGCGTCTCCATCGGACGCCCGCAGGTCGTGACGGGGCTGGTCGCGCTGGTCGTCGTGATCGCGCTGTTCGTGCTGGTGTATCGCACCCGCTGGGGGCACGCGCTGCAGGCCGTCGCGGAAGACCGCGAGGTGGCCGCGCTGGTCGGCATTTCGCCGGACCGCGTCAACGCCCAGGTCTGGATGCTGGGCAGCGCCGCGGTGGGCCTGGCGGGCGCGCTGCTGACCACGTTCTTCTACGTGTTCCCGTCGGTCGGCGCGGTGTTCGGATTGCTGGCCTTCGTGGCGGTCTGCATGGGCGGTTTCGGCTCGCTGCCGGGCGCCTTCATCGCCGGGATTCTGATCGGCATCATCGAGGCGATGACGGGCTATTTCGCAGCCCCGGCCTTGAAGACGGTGTCGGTCTTCATCCTGTTTATCCTGGTTCTCTGGTACCGGCCGCGCGGCCTGTTCGGGCGGTGGTGATATGACTCCTGTCAAACAATTGGATATGGCCGCGGCCATGCCGGCCAAGGCACGGCCTTCGCGCGCGCCGCTGGTGGGCGCGTTCGTGGCGGCCGCGCTGTTCGCCTCGGCCCCGCTCTTCGTCACCGACCAGTTCACCATCCAGGTGCTGCTGCTGGTGCTGATGTTCGGGGCGCTGGGCGCCGCCTGGAATCTGGTCGGCGGTTTCCTGGGCCGCATCTCCTTCGGCCACGGTGTCTTTGTCGGGGTGGGTGCGTACACGACCATCCTGCTGCTGCATCACCTGAAGGTGACCCCGATGCTGGGTATCCCGGCGGGGGCGCTGGTGTCGGCGGTCCTGGCATGGATCGTCGGCGGGCCGACGCTGCGTCTGTCGGGGCATTATTTCGCCATGGCGACCATCGCGCTGCTGCAGATCGGCCTGCTGCTGATGATCAACTGGGATTGGGCCGGCGGGGCGGTGGGCATCGAAGCGCCGATCGGCGATGCCGCCTGGATGCTGCTGTTCCGCACCAAGACGCCGTACTACCTGATCGCGGTGGCCCTCGCACTGCTGACCTTCCTGCTGACGTATTTCCTGGTGCATTCGCGTACCGGGTTCTACTGGCGGGCGATCAACGGCGACGAGGCCGCCGCGCGCAGCCTGGGCGTGCCGGCGGATCGCTACAAAATGCTGGCCTTCGTGCTGTCGGCGGCCCTGACCGGGGCCTGGGGCGGGTTCTTCGCGATGTACGTCGGATTCATCGATCCGGAATCGACCTTCAGCCTGACGATGTCGGTACAGGTCGTACTGGTGGCCATCCTGGGCGGCGTCGGTACGCTGGTGGGGCCCTGGATAGGCGCGGCGGTACTGCTGCCTTTGTCCGAAGGCACGCGCGTCATGTGGGGCAGCTCCGGCCTGGGCCTGGATCTGCTGGTATTCGGCTTGGCCATATTGCTGGTAACCATGTTCCTGCCCGGCGGCCTGATCACCTTGAGGGGGCGCCGTGGCTCTGCTTGAAGTCAAACAACTGACCAAACGCTTCGGCGGCCTGGTGGCCAACAAGGACATCGACCTGGATGTCGAGGCTGGCGAGATCGTTGCCATCATCGGCCCGAACGGCGCCGGCAAGAGCACCTTGTTCAACGGGCTGGTCGGCCATCATGCGCCCACTTCCGGCAGCGTGACCTTCAACGGGCGGTCCATGCTGGGCTGCAAGCCCGAGCAGGTGGCGGCCATGGGCCTGGTGCGCACGTACCAGATCCCGCGCAACTTCGGCCAGATGACGGTGCTGGAAAACACCATGGTGGGCGCTTTGCTGCGCCATCACAGGCTGAACGACGCCCGCGAGGCGGCGCAGAAAGTGCTGGAACTGGTCGGGCTGGCCGACCGTGCCGACGTGAAAGCGGCCGGCTTGAACGTGGCGGGGCAGAAACGCGTGGAGTTGGCTCGCGCGCTGGCGACGGAGCCGCGCATGATGCTGCTGGACGAAGTCGCGGGCGGCCTGAACCCCACCGAAGCGATTGCGCTGTCGGAGATCCTGAGCCGCATCCACGCCGCGGGCGTCACGCTGGTCATCGTCGAACACGTACTGGAAGTCGTGATGCGGCTGGCGCAACGGGTTTTGGTGCTGAACTTCGGCCAGACCATCGCGGAGGGGCCGCCGCAGGAAATCGTGCGCAATCCCGCTGTCATCGAGGCCTATCTGGGGAGAAAGCACCGTGCCTGAGGCGATGCTGAAAGTCGACAACCTGCATGTGGCCTATGGCGGCGTGCAAGCCGTGCGCGGCATCTCGCTGGAGGTCCGCCCGGGCGAGATCACCGCGCTTCTCGGCGCCAACGGCGCCGGCAAATCGAGCACGCTGGCGGCGATCGTCGGCACCGTGCGTCCGGCGTCGGGAAAGGTGTTTTTCGAGGGCGCGGAAATTACCGGCACGCCTCCGGAGAAGCTGGTCAAGCGGGGCATCGCATTGATCCCGGAAGGTGCCCGCGTATTTGCCCGCCAGCCGGTCGAGCAGAATCTTCGCCTGGGCGCCTACACCGTGGCCAGCGAGGCGGTGTACCGGGAACGCCTGGACCACGTGTACGAAGTCTTTCCGCGTCTGAAGGAAAGGCGGGCACAGCTGGCCGGCACCATGTCGGGCGGCGAGCGGCAGATGCTGGCGATCGGCCGCGCGCTGATGAGCGGCCCCCGGCTGCTTCTGGTGGACGAACCGAGCCTGGGCCTGTCGCCGCTTCTGGTAGAGCAGGTCTTCGATGCGCTGGCCGCGTTGAACAAGCAGGCGGGTCTTTCGGTCCTGCTGGTCGAACAAAACATGAACGCGGCGCTCGATGTCGCGACACGGGCGTATGTCATGCAAAGCGGCGCGATCGCGCTATCGGGGGACGCGGCCGAACTGGCGGCTTCCGACGAGGTGCGGCGCGCATATCTGGGGATGTAGGGGCGGGCGGGGCGCCGGAATACCGGCCCCCCGACGTCCGTTGAATGGGTATCGTCCGTAGGAATCGTTCTGATACGTCCCCTTTATGTTTATTTATTAATTTAACGGGGACGGCGATCTGTGTTGGGTCTACAATGTGCGCGACCACACGTGAGGAGCAGTTCGAATGCAACAAACGCCTACCCATGCCTTGCCGTCGTACCTGAATCCCGAAAATCTCGGCCCTTGGGGTATCTATCTGCAACAGGTCGACCGCGTCACGCCCTATCTCGGGGTGCTGGGCCGCTGGGTCGAAACCCTGAAGCGCCCCAAGCGGGCCTTGATCGTCGATGTGCCGATCGAGCTGGATAACGGCCGTATCGCGCATTTCGAGGGCTACCGTGTCCAGCACAACACGTCGCGCGGACCGGGCAAGGGCGGGGTGCGTTTCCACCAGGACGTGACGCTGTCGGAAGTCATGGCCCTCGCGGCCTGGATGTCCATCAAAAATGCCGCGGTCAACCTGCCTTATGGCGGCGCCAAGGGCGGCGTCCGCGTCGACCCGCGCGGACTGTCCCAGGCGGAACTCGAACGCATCACGCGGCGCTATACCAGCGAGATCGGCGTCATCATCGGGCCGTCCAAGGACATTCCGGCGCCCGATGTGAACACCAACGCCCAGATCATGGCCTGGATGATGGATACCTACTCCATGAACGAGGGCTCCACGGCCACCGGGGTCGTTACCGGCAAGCCGGTATCCCTGGGCGGCAGCCTGGGACGCGTCGAGGCCACCGGACGCGGCGTGTTCGTCGTGGGCTGCGAGGCGGCGCGCGACCTGGGCTTCGATGTGAATGGCGCGCGCGTCATCATCCAGGGCTTCGGCAACGTGGGCGGTACCGCGGCACGACTGTTCCATGGCGTGGGTGCGAAAATCATCGCGGTGCAGGACCATACCGGCACGATCTACAACGAGTTCGGCCTGGATGTGCCGGAACTGCTGGTGCACGTCTCGCAGAACGGCGGCGTCGGCGGGTACGAAAAGGCGCAGTCGCTCGATCCGGCGGAATTCTGGAAGCTGGAAACCGAATTCCTGATCCCCGCGGCGCTCGAAGGGCAGATCAACGCGGCGAATGCCGCGGGAATCCGCGCCAAGGTGGTGGTGGAGGGCGCCAACGGCCCGACCACGCCGGATGCCGACGACATCCTTTTCGACAAGGGTATCCTGGTCGTGCCGGACGTCGTGGCCAACGCCGGCGGCGTGACGGTCAGCTACTTCGAGTGGGTGCAGGATTTCTCCAGCTTCTTCTGGACCGAAGAAGAAATCAATCACCGCCTCGAGCGCATCATGCGCGATGCCTATGCCGCCGTGTCGCAGGTATCGCGCGAGCACAAGGTGACGCTGCGTACCGCGGCCTTCATCGTGGCGTGCACCCGCATCCTGCAGGCCCGCCAGGTGCGCGGCCTTTATCCCTGACGCGAACTTGGCGCGGCGCCCGCGCCATAAGCGCTGCGCCGGCGTTCGGGTTCGCCGTCCTTGGCGGCGCGTGCGCATTGCCGGCCGCCGCCGATCCCGCTGACCATCGTTTCCCTTTCCTGGCCCGCCACGCCCAGCGTGTTCGCGGGCCAGGGTCCCATGGGCACCTCGCCGGCCTGCGCCTCGCTGTCCGTGCGCCTGGACGATGCGGCCTGGATTCTGTTTTTCCTGTCTAACTGGTCTATGTTTTTCGGGAGGTCGGAAGCGATGTCGCTTTTTTCCTAGGGGATTTCCCGTAACGGCGCGACGTTTTCCGCAAGCCCCGCTTCGAAAATTGACTATTTAGTCAATTTTTATTAATCTGGACGACATGCTGGTGCCGCTCCCGGGCGGCGACCGGAACCCCTCACCATGGAGTCCATGTAATGGCTATCGCCCGTCATCCGCGGCCCCCCGAATTGGCCAACGCCACTCTGGAAGAAATCGAACAAAAGTACGTCGCGCGATTCTCCAACCGCGTGCCCGATTGGGACGCGTTCGAGGACGCCAGGATCGAAGGTTTCAAGCGCGCCCAACATCGCTTCATCGGCGCGGGCGGCTCGGGCAAGGTCGGGGACACCACCGTCATCCCGGCGCGCGGCTTTACGCTAAGCATCATGTTCGTCAACCCGGGGCAGGGCAACGCGGCCCATACCCACGAGGTGGAGGAAGTGTTCTTCGTGCTCCAGGGCTTCCTGGACGTTTTCATCCAGGACGAAGGCGGCGCTCCGCGCTGGACGCGTCTCGGCCCCTGGGAGTGCATCGCGTGCCCCCCGGGGGTCATCCATGGCTACGAAAACCGCAGCCTCGAGCCAGTCTATTTCCAGGTCATGCTGGGACGTGGCCGGCCCGAGACCATGGGATATGCCGACGAGGATCTGTACAAGCGCCGTTCGGCGCACCTGGATTCCACGCATCTTTCGTAACGTGCCTTGGCTGTGCCTAATCTCGTCTAGAATGGCGGCAGGGCGATGCTCCGGCATCGCCGCCTTCCTTCCGGCCGCATGTCGCCGGGCCCTCAAGCACGATCAAGAAAAGCGTCGACATGACTTCCCATGAAGCCCAGACCGAGGCACGCCCGCCGCGCGATAAAGCGCGGCCGGTGGTCCGCCGCGAAAGCTCCCGCAAGACGCGAGAGACGATTATCCAGGCAGCCTTGGCGGAGTTTTCGAGCAAGGGCTATGACGGCGGGCGGGTCGACGAGATCGCGCTGCGTGCCGGCATCAACAAGAACGTGCTGTATCACCACTTCGGGAACAAGGACGATCTGTTCACCGCGGTACTGGAATACACCTATGACGCGATCCGTTCGCGCCAGAAGGACCTGCAGATCCGCGGCATGGACCCGGTCGACGGCATGCGGCGGCTGGTGGTGTTCACGGGGCAGGTCTGGGTGCGGTTCCCTGAATTTCAGCGCATCCTGTCCAGCGAGAACCTCAACCAGGGCAAGCATATCGTCACGTCGGCGGCGATACGGGAAATGTACAACCCTTTGCTGGAGACCATCCGCAGCCTGCTGCAGCGCGGCCAGGAGGAAGGGTTGTTCCGCGAGAACATCGATGCGGTGGACCTGTACATATCGATCACCTCGTTGACGGCGCATTACGTCAGCAACCGCTACACCTTTGAGGCGATCTTCGGCCAGCGCCTGATGACCGCGCAACGCATCAAGCAGCGCCTGGATCACGCCGCCGAGATGGTGCTGCGCTACCTGCGGGCGGACAATGCGCCGTCCCCGGCGCATTGAAGAAAACCGGGCATCAGATGACGATGCCCGCCACGCGGTTGCGTACCGCGCGCACGATGGATAGCGCCGCCAGCATCGATGTCCTGGGATTGTCCGGCAGCGTCGCGCCGGCGGTCCGTACGTCGAGTTCGCCAAATTCGCCGCGTGCCACGATCCTGTGGTTGTTGCGCATGGCCTGCGGGTCGGCGACGAGCGTTACGCGCGTGCGGTCCAGGCCGATGCCGGCCAGCCCGACCATGGCCGCCACATTGGCATTCTTGGGGTAGAGCGCCGCGGCTTCGCGCGCGCTGCCCTCGAAGAAGGGCGTGGCGACGCTCAATGCATCCAGGTCCAGCGCGTTTTCCGCGGGCGTGCCGCGCCATCCGGCCGGAGATTTGCGGCCCGTGTACTCCACCGACTGCAGCCCTTGCTGTCGCGCCGCGGCCAGCGCGTCGATGCCGGCGACGGCGCCGGGGACCAGCGTCAATTGGGCGCCGCCGCGCAGGGCGGCTGCTTCGAGGGATTCCGCCAGGCCCTCCTGGCTGAGGGCGCCGACGGAGGCGATGATGACGTCCACGCCGCGCGCCAGCAATCGGGGTACTGTCTGCACGACTGCCTCGTGTCCGGCGCACTCCAGCACGAAGTCCACCGGTTCTCCCATGCCGTCGATGTCGGCGGCCACCGCGGCCCTGCCGTCCAGCCTGGCCCGGGTGGCCTCCACGTGTCCGGAGGGGACGATGACATGGGTAATGCGCACCTGATCGTCGCCTTCGAGCGCGCGATGGACGTGCCCGCCCATCGCGCCGTAGCCGATCAGGGCAACGCGTTGCGGCTCGCGCGGAACGCCGCGCTCAGCCACGATCCTGCTCCAGCTTGCGCCAACGCGAGAAGCGGCGCTCGACGAACTGGACCAGTTCGGTCAGGGCCACGCCGAGCACGCCGATCACGATGATGGGTACGAACAGCTTGGCGGTAGCGAAGAGATTGGCGTAGTAGACGATCATGCCGCCCAGGCCCGTTTGCGCCGTCAGGAATTCGGCCACGATGATGCCGATGATGGCCTGTCCGACGGTCAGCCGGATTCCCGTCATGATGAAGGGTACCGCCGAGGGGAGCAGTATCTTGAAGAAGATCTGCTGGCGCGTGGCGCCATAGGCCTTGCCTACCTCGAGTATGGACCCGCGGACGTCACGGATGCCGGCGTAGGTGTTGATGATGACGGGGAAAATCGCATTGGACACCAGGATCACGATTTTGCCGGTCGTGTCCAGGCCTGCCCATAGCATGATGAGCGGCACCAGCGCGATACGGGGTATCGCGTAGAAGGCGTTGACGAAGGGGTCGATGATGTATTCGAACAGGCGCGACTGCGCCATGGCGATGCCCAGCACCACGCCCGCGATGACGCTGATGACCATGCCGATGACGAACGGGTACAGCGTCGCCATCAAGGCCCTGCCCAATTCGCCGTTGTTCGTCAGTTCGACAGCGGCCGCGAAGATGCGGCTGGGCGGAGCGAGGAATAGCGGGTCGATGCGGCGGGCGAAGTACTCCCACAACAGCAGGAAAACCGCAACGGAAAGGGTGCGGACGATATTCGGATGCGCGACCCACCATTTGGGCCCGGCCGGCCGGCCGTCGGCCGCGGCGCGCGTCTTGGAAGCGGTAGCGGTGGAACTCATCATTGCGGGCTCTCCATCAGCATGCGGCGCAATTCGTGGCGTGCCTCGCCATAGGCGCGGTGCTCGCGGGGGTCGCCGCCGAGCCGTTCGTCTTTCAAAGGGGATTCCACGATGGCTTTCAGGCGCCCAGGGCTGGGCGTAAAAACGAAAATACGGTCCGACAGCACCAGGGCTTCGTCGATACTGTGCGTGACGAACAGCACGGTCGTGCCGATATTCGCCCAGATTTTCAGGAAGTCTTCCTGCAGCTTTTCGCGCGTTTGCGCGTCCAGTGCGCCGAAAGGTTCGTCCATGAAAAGAACTTTCGGACTGCGCATCAGCGCGCGCGCGATCGCGACGCGCTGTTGCATGCCGCCGGACAATTCATGCGGGTAGTGCGAGGCATACTTGGTCAATCCGACCAGCCGCAGCAGTTCCATGCCGCGATCGTGGCGTTCCTTGGCCGGGACCCCGTCAAGCTCCAGCGGAAAGCCCACGTTCGCGATGACGCTGCGCCACGGCAGCAGGCCGAAGTGCTGGAACACCATACAGGCATCCTTGCGGGGGCCGTTTACGGGTTGGCCTCCGATAGAGATGGAACCCTCGGCCCATTGGGTCAGTCCCGCGGCGATGCGCAGCAAGGTCGTCTTGCCGCACCCGCTGGGGCCCAGCAGGGAAATGAATTCGCCGCGCGCGATCGTGGCATCCACCTTCTCCAGCGCGACGATGCGGCGGGGCGCGCCACCGTTGTCCGTGTCGCGCGCGAAGTAATGCTTGCTCAGGCCGCGGATGTCCACCATCGGCGCCTCCGCGCCGCTCATGGCGCTCGATACGGCCGTCGCGGCATCATCGGCCCTTAGCACCGACAGGCTTCCCATCTTACTTTCCTCCAAGTTCTTTCAGCGCGACGTCGATAAAGCGGTAGTCGAAGATCTGGCCGGGATCGACATTTGTCTTCAGCATGCCGGTGCTCTTGAAAATATCCAGCGTGGCGCCGACTTGTTCCTTGGAGATGCCGCCGTTCACGCCCCACACCTTGTTGCGGTTCAGCTCCTGGACCACGTCGGTAGCCAGGCCTTTGTCCAGGTCGGGATAGCGTTCGAGCAGGATCTGCACCGCTTCGTCGGGGTGATCCATGATGTACCGCGACGCCTTGATGCCGGCGGTCGTCAATTGCTGCAGCTTCGGCTTGAGCTGGGGATCATCGATGCGATCGTTGCGGACGAGGTTATAGACGTACCCGATCTGCGGGTATGCGGATGCCATGCTGACCAGGATCTTCACCTTGCCGGTCTTTACGCCGGTCACGGCGCTCAGGGTGTTGACCATGCCGGCCGACGCCCGGCCGGCCAGCAGGGCTTGCACAATGTTCGCGTGTCCGCCGGATACCGCGATGAACCGTACCTTCGAGGCATCGACACCATTCTTGCGGAACAGCAGCTTGCTGAATTCCTCCGGCGGTCCGCCCGGGCCGGTGCCGGCGAAGATCTTGCCTTCGATATCCTTCATGCCGCCGATGTCGCTGGCGACGATCAGTTCGTAGTCGTTGATGCCTTGCCAGGTGCCGATGGCCTTGAACTTCGCGCCTTCGCCCGCGGCGGCGAAGGCGTTGAACGCACCGACGATGGCCACATCGCCCGTGCCCGCGAGCAGGGCGCGCACGGCATTGGAATCGCCGCTGACCTGGATGGCTTCGGCATTCAGCCAGCCTTTCTTCTGTGCCACCAGATAGGGCAGGGCGAGCGTGGCGGACGATGTCGGGAAGACGAGTTTGAGTTTTTCGGCAGCCGCGGCGGTAGCCCCGGACGCCACGCTCGCGCAGAGTGCCGCGCACAGAATGGCGCGCTGCAGGAAGGTTGCGGTTTTCATAAGCCCCTCGTGATATCGATTGAAGTCTTGTCGCCAAGCCGATGCGGCGGTATCAAAATTATTGACTACATGGTTAATTAGCACAAGAAAAAAGGAAGGGGCGGGATGCAGTGTTTACCCTGATTCTCGACTGCTTTTACGGCGTTTCGAAAAGGGGGGTGAGGGCATCCTTCCAGTGTCGAAAGCAAATGTGCAGGAGCGATAAAGTTGTTCAAATACGAATGTTTACAGCGAATTCTGCTGTCCGGGATCCAGGATGTCGGCGGTGCCGCGGGCGCGAGGATGGGAACCGCCGCACCATCCCGGCGCGGCATGCACCCGCGCGACGACGGCAGGCACCAAGGCTGGGATAGCTTGCAAGTTTATTGACTATATGGTCAAGATAACCTAGAGTGGCCGATTTCTACGATCCCCCGGAGACGCGGCAATGGAGATAACCGGCGAACAGTGCATTCCTGCCTCGCAGGATGCGGTTTGGGCTGCACTGAACGATCCCACGGTATTGAAGGCTTGCATCCCGGGTTGCGATTCGATCGAAAGGCAGTCCGACAATGAGTACCGTATCAGTATGCTTGCCGCGGTCGGCCCGGTGAAGGCCCGTTTCCATGGCCGGCTGGCCATTCGCGATGCCGATCCGCCGCGAGGCTACTCCCTGGCCTTCGAAGGTTCGGGTGGTGCCGCCGGCTTCGGCAAAGGCGGCGCTACCGTCACCTTGGCCCCGGACGACGACGGCACCCGGCTGGCCTACGTCGCCAATGCGGAAGTGACCGGCAAGCTCGCCCAGGTGGGGTCGCGGCTGATGGATGGTGTGGCGAAAAAAATGGCGGCGGAATTCTTTCAGCGCTTCAAGGCGAGCTTCGCGTCGCCCGGCCAGCCCGCGCCGGCGGATGGAGATCCCGTATCGGCCACGGCGGTGGCGACCGCGCCAAAGCCTCTGCCCGGCAGGGTAGCCGCCACGCAGGGCGCCCATTCCGTGCCGCACGACGAACGGGAATTGGCGCGGGGCCGGGACATTGTTGCGGAATTGCGGGTATGGCAAGCGATCGCGGTGGTCGCCATCGCATCGGCCTGCCTGGCCATCGGCTACATCATCGGAACGCATTGATCCCTATCGCCGGCCCGAACTGCCGGCCTGGAACACCGGATCGGCCTGCCGGCGGCGCGCTGGCTGGCCGATCCCCTATGGGCCGCCTCAGGCGGCCTGCACCATTTGGCGAACCAGCTGTACCGGATCCACGGGGATGGCACTTACGTGCACATTGAAGTCCGACAGCGCGTCGTCGATGGCCGAGGCGATGGTGGCGGTGACCGGTATCGTGCCCACTTCGCCGACTCCCTTCACACCCAGCGGATTGGCGGCCGTGGGGCTTTGCGTGAAGAGCAGTTCGAGATGCGGGATTTCCGTGGAGGTGGGCAGCAGATAGTCGGCGAAGGTCGTTGTCAGCGGCTGCGCGTTCTGGTCGTAGCGCATGTATTCGAATAGCGCGTTGCCGATCCCGTGGACGATGCCGCCGTGTATCTGGCCCTCGACGATCAGCGGATTGATGAGCCGGCCGCAATCCTGCAAGGCGACGTAGCGCAGGATGGCGACGTTGCCCGTATCGACGTCGACCTCCACCTCGCAGGCATGGCAGGCATTGGCGTAGGTCATTGCATCCGGCTCCCAGCACACCGTGGCCTCCAGCCCCGCGCCGGCGCCGGGCGGAAGGTCGTAGCCGGGAATCCCTCGCAGGGTGCGCGCGATCTGTGCCAGCGTGATGGCGTTTTCCGGGCTTTTGCGCACCCGCACGACGCCGTCGCGGACCTCCAGGGCGTCTTCCTCGACCTTCAGCACGTGCGCGGCGACCTTGCGCGCCTTCGCTTCGACCTGGCGTGCGGCCAGCAGCATGGAAGAGCCGCCGGTAACGGTCTGGCGGCTGGCGAAACCGCCGATACCCATGGAAATGGACGATGTGTCGCCGGAAACCACCTGTACGTCGTTGACCTGCACGCCCAGCACGTCGGCGACGATCTGGGCCATGGCGGTGCGCATGCCCTGGCCCATGGCCATGGCGCCGGTCGCGGCGCTGATATGGCCCGTGGCGGATATCCTGACCGACGCGGATTCGAATGGGCCACGGCCGGTTCCCTTCACCGCATTGGCAAGGCCGATGCCGATGTGGCGTCCTCGCGCGCGCGCCTGCGCCTTGCGCTGCGCGAAACCGGCGTAGTCGATCGCGCGCAGGACGGTTTCCTGGCTTTGCAGATAGTCGCCGGTATCCAGGGTGATGGGCTTGCCCGAACGTTGCTTCAGTGGCTTGACGTAGGGAAGCTTATCGACCGTCACCAGGTTGCGGCGCCGCACCTCGGCCCGATCCAGCCCCATTCCCCGCGCGATGCGGTCGAGCAGCCGTTCCATCACAAAGGCGCCTTCGGGATAACCGGCGCCGCGTACCGGAATGGTGTAGATCTTGTTGGTCTGCGCGACGACGGCATCGATGCTGAAGGCCGGCACGACATAGGGGCCCGTGACGCCGGTTACCGCGTTGTAGGGGCAATTGATGCCCTGGGGGGTATACGCCCCCTGGTCGTGGATCATGCGGCCGCGGATGCCCAGTACCCGGGCCTGCGCGTCGACGGCGATTTCGACATCCCAGAATTGATCCCGCTCCTGGATGGAAGAGAGAAAGTGTTCCACGCGGTCTTCGATCCATTTGATCGGCTGGCGCAAATGGAACGCCGCGGCCGCTATCGCGATTTCCTCGGGATAGATAAGGAATTTGGCGCCGAAGCCGCCGCCGACGTCGGGCGCGATCACGCGGATGCGCGTCTCGGGCAGGCCCAGCAGTTCGGCCAGCGTGAACTGCAGCTCATGCGCCATCTGCGTGGAGGACCATACGGTCAGCGTATCGCGCAATTCGTCGTATTCGGCCACCACGCCACGCCCTTCCATCGGGTGGGCGCCGCCGCGATGCTGGTGCAATGAGTCCTTGAAGATATGCGCGGCCTGTGCGAAGGCCTGCTCGCACTCGCCGTAGGCGACCGTAAAGCGGGTAAGCGCGTTGTCCGGGAAGTCGGTGCGCACGCGCGGGGCCTGCGGTTCGAGCGCCTGCCGGCAGTCGGAAACGGCGGGCAGGGGGGCATAGTCGACCTGTACATCGGCGGCGCCGTCCTCCGCGGCATAGCGGCTGGTGGCGATGACCATCGCCACCGCCTCGCCCACGAAGCAGACTTCCTGGGGCGTCAGGACGAAGGGTGTGATGCCGGCCGGCAGGGCGGTGGTAGGAAAACCCAGCGGCATGCGCAGATTCGTCAGGTAGCGCGACATATCGGCTGCGGTCAGGACGGCGACCACGCCCTCCCTTTGCAGGGCCGCGGCCGTATCGATGCCCAGGATGGTCGCATGCGCGTGTGGGCTGCGCACGAAGGCGGCATGCAGGCCTCCCGGTACCTCCACATCGCCGACGTACTTGCCTTTGCCGCGCAGCAGCGGCCCGTCTTCGATGCGTTCGATCCGGCGGCCGATCATGCTTGCGTCACGCGTGGCCGGAGGGGCGGACGGGGACGCAGGCGTATCCTTGGCATCCTTCGCGGCTTGGGTTCCGCCGGCACCGCCGGATTGCTGCTCGAAGCGATACATCGGGTTCATGCTGCCTTACCTCGTTGGCGGCGCAGGGCTTCCATGGCCGCCGCGACAATGTTCTGGTATCCCGTGCAGCGGCACAAATGGCCCGACAGCGCATCGCGGACCGCCGCCTCGTCGGCGTCCGGCTGGTCGCGCAGCAGTTCCGTCAGCGTCATGAGGATGCCCGGTGTGCAGAAGCCGCATTGCAGGCCGTGCAGGTCCTGGAAGGCCTGCTGCAGGGTATTGAGGCGGCCTTGCTGTTCCAGAGCCTCGACCGTCTGTACGTCGTGGCGTTCCGCCTGCCGTGCGAGCATCAGGCAGCTGCGCGCGCTATGTCCGTCCAGCAGAACCGTACAGGCACCGCAGACGCCGTGCTCGCAGCCCAGGTGGGTGCCCGTCAGGCCCAGTTCGCTGCGCAGGCAGTCCGCCAGGGTCGTGCGCGACTCGACGATGGCGCGCCTTTCGGCTCCGTTGACGTGCAGCACGATGGCGTGCAGCGCATTCTTGTCTTGGTTCATTGCATGCTCCCACGCGGTCCGGCGGCGCCCGCCAGGGCTTGTTCCATGGCCCGGTGCAGCAGGCGGCCGGCCAGACGCTGGCGATACCATGCGGGGTAGGCAGGATCCTCCAGGGCCTCGCATTGGCACGCCTGCTCGGCGGCGGCGCGCAATGCCTCGGGTGCGCCGTTGCCGTCGACCAGGAGCCGTTCGGCGTCGGCCAGGCGCACCGGCGTCGGGCATACGCCACCCAGCGCGAGAGCGGCGCGCGCCAGCTTGCCCGACGTGTCCCGTTCCACCAGCGCGGAAGCCGACGCAACCGCGAAGTCGCCATGGCGCCGGGCGTATTCGACGAAGTGCCAGCCATGTCCGGGCACCCAGGGGCGCATCCGGATCTCCGTCAGGAGTTCGTCGGCGGCCAGGCAGGTCGACATCAGGCCCGAGCCGAACGCGGCGGCGGGTACCTCGCGGCGGCCACGCGGGCCGTGCACGACCATACTGGCACCCAGCAGCACGCACATGGTGGGGAGCTCCGCCGATGGATCCATATGGCATACGCTGCCGCCGATGGTGCCGCGATTGCGGGTCTGCCGGTGGCCGACATTCAGGATGGCCGCGCGCAGGATAGGCAGGCGATCGGCGATCAGCGCGGAAAACTCCAGATCCCGCTGGCGGGTCATGGCGCCGATGGCGATCTCGCCGTCCTCTTCGCGGATATAGCTCAGGCCCTCCACGCCATTGAGGTCGATGACGTCGTCCGGCATCGCCAGGCGCAGGTTGAGCATCGGCATGAGCGACTGTCCGCCCGCGATGACGCGGGCGTTCGGTGCCCCGGCGAGCAGGCGCAAGGCCTCTTCCAGCGTGCCGGGCAAATGCAGATTGAATGGCGCGGGCTTCACTTCGGTCCCCGGGATGGCATGTGCGGCGCGGCTAGATCTTGGTAAGGTCGAGCGACGATTCGGCGAATAGTTCCTCCGGTGCGACCTTGCGCGCCGACAGGCCCTGCTCGTGATGGTAGCGGGTAAAGGTTTCGAGTACGTGCTTGTTGGCCTCGTAGCCATAGCTCCAATAATCGTCGCCCATCAGCTTGCGGGCATCCTCGAATTCGGCGACGCCCCATGGCAGGCTGTTGAACAGATGGCCGATCTGTCCCAGCTCGTACATCGCGAACTCCTTGGCCTTGATGAAGGCCTTGAAGATGCTTACCGGCAGCCAGGGATGCTGGTCGACGAGCGCCTTGCGGATGCCGATGACGTGCATGGTGGGGAAAATACCGGTGCGGCGGAAGTAGTCCGCCTCGGTTTCGCGATAGTTGGGGAACAGCCGGTCGACATGGGGTGCGCCGCGCAGGAAACAGGAAGGCGCGCGCGC
Source organism: Bordetella sp. (assembly GCF_057362025.1). Lineage (NCBI taxonomy): Bacteria > Pseudomonadati > Pseudomonadota > Betaproteobacteria > Burkholderiales > Alcaligenaceae > Bordetella > Bordetella sp. The sequence continues at coordinate 17,019 of NZ_JBMQQZ010000079.1, forward strand.
GCTGATCAGGCCATCCAGTTCCCCGGATTCCAGCATGCCCGACAGCGTCTTGTCGTCCGGTATCTGCTGCAGGTCGATATCGGCGGGAAGCTTGATCGGCGCGCGTTCGCCGCGCCCCGCGTCCTCCAGGCCGCCGCGCCGCCAGTGCACCGAGGCCGGCCGCAGGCCGAAATCGTCCTGCAGGATCCCGCGTATCCACACATTCGCCGTGATCTGGTATTCCGGCAGGCCGATCTTCTTGCCCGCCAGGTCCGCGCCGCTGCGAATGCCGCGGTCGGTGCGGACATACACGCCGGAATGGCGAAACAGCCGCGAGACGAAGGCGGGGATGGCCACGTACTCGTTCTGTCCGCGCGAGGTCATCATGGTGTGGCTGCTCAGGGACATTTCGGTAATGTCGAACTCCTGAAAGCGGAAAGCCCGATGGAAGGCCTCCTCGGGCTCGACCGCCACGCCGATGATGTCGCAGCCCTCGACGGGCGCGCGCCCGTCCAGCACCGCGCGCGTGCGATCGTAGTCGCACACTCCCAGACTCAACTGCAATTTGGCCACGATGGATCTCCAGATTCAGAGCGGATGGTTGAAGGCTGCGCGCCCTGGGGCACTGCCCGGCGTGCGCAGTCGTGAATGAATTCCATGATTTCCCTGCCCAGCCAGTCCTCGGCCGTATTGAAGTGGGCGATGATGGACGTATGGTTGTGGCCGCGGGCATAGGCCAGGCGCGGGGCCCGGCGCCACGCCGCAGCGAGCCGGTTGGCCAGTTCCAGGCAATACAGGTCGATCAGCGGGTTTTCGTACTCCGCGAAGGCCACCATCGTCGGCGGGCTCTGCGCATCCACGTGCGTCACGGGCGATACGTCGTCGTAGCGCGCCGGGTCGGCGCCGTAATAGGCCTCGACCTTGCGGGCATTCGGATTTTCGGCGATGTTTTCGGCGCGAACCCGCCCGCTGACGACGATCAGGCCGGCCAGGCCGGGCCCGTCGTCAGGCTGGTGACGTTTGTCGTAGGCGTACGAGGCCGCATGCGCGGCACCCGCGGAATGCCCCATCAGGAATATCCGCGTCGGGTCGCCGCCGTAGCGGGCGATATGCTCGCGTACCCATGCCACGGCGGCCGCGACATCCTGGGTACCGCTGGGGTAGATATGCGTGGGTGCCAGCCGGTATTCCATGTTGACGCCGACGCATCCCTGGCGCGCGAAGTAGTACAGCACATTGGCGTAGATTTCCGGACTCCGGTCCCGATGTCCGTCGACAAAGGCGCCGCCATGCACGAACAGGACCACCGGACGGCGCCCGTCGCGCCCCGGTGTGTAGACGTCCAGGCGCTGGCGTTCGTCGTCGCCGTAAGGCAGGTCGCGGGCCGCTTCTATATCGATCTTGGGCGCCTGTGCCAGGATGGGCGTATACGCGTCGACCATGCGACGCACATTGTTGGCGACATCGCGGCCCCAGGTGGGACCGATGTCGGCCAATAGCTGGCGCAGGGATGCGGGGATCTCGGGCGGCGTTTCCATGGCTCAGGCCACCGGCCGGATGCCGACGAACTTCAGTTGCGACAACTCCTCCATCGCATAGCGCACGCCTTCCCGGCCGAAGCCGGACTGCTTGACGCCGCCGAAGGGGTAGGTGTCCAGCCGGAAGCGGCTGGCCTCGTTGATCCACATGGAACCCACGTCGAATTCGTCGGCGAAGCGCAGGGCCCGCGCGATATCCCGCGTAAACACGGCGCCTTGCAGCCCGAAGGGGGAATCGTTGGCCAGCCGCAGCGCCTCGTCGACGTCGGCCGCCCGTTCGACCAGCACCAGCGGGCCGAAGACCTCGTCGCACCACAGGCTGGCGCTGCGCGGCACATCGACCAGTATGCCCGGCGTTACCATGCATTTGTCCTGGCGCGGTTCGAGGGCATAACGGCCGCCGCTGGCGACCGCGTCGCGCGCCATCGCCATGACGCGCTCGGCCTGCGCCAGCGACACCATGGGCCCCAGGTCCATCTGCGGATCGTTGGGGTCGCCGGCACGCAAGGCGCCGGCAGCCTTGACGAAGTGCGCCAGGAATTCCTCATAGACACCGGTCGCGACGATCACGCGCTGGGCCGATACGCATTGCTGTCCGCTGGCTTCGAAACCCGCGGCGGCGATCCGCGTGGCCGCGTCGCGCAGGTCGGCATCGTCCAGGACGATGTTGGCGGCATTCGAGCCCAGCTCGGCGACGAACTTGCGGGCGCCGGCGGCGCGGATCAACGCTTCGCCTGCCTTCGTCCCGCCGGTAAAGGTGACCACCGCCACTGCCGGAGCGCCAGCCAGTGCCAGCGCCGGGCCGCGGTCGCCCGTCACGACGTTGAACATGCCCGCGGGCAGGCCGGCTTTCACGAAGAGCTCGGCCACCCTGAGCGCCACCCGGGTGCCGGCCGGATGCGGCTTGACTACCACGGTATTGCCTACTGCCAGCGCGGGGGCGACCTTTTGGATAAGCAGGTTGATCGGCGCGTTGAAGGGCGTGATCGCGGCGACCACGCCGTATGGAACATGCCGCGTAATACCGATGCGGCCGGCGCCCGGCTGGGTAACGTCGAGCGGCAGGCATTCGCCGCCGAAAGTCTGTGCCTGCGCGGCGGTGGCGCGTATGAATTGCGCGGCCCGGCCGACTTCGAAGGTGGCGGCCCGGCGCGGCTTGCCGATGTCGCGGATGATCAATTCCACCAGCTCGGCCGCATGGGCCTCGATGGCATCGGCCGCCTTCAGCAGCCAGCCGATACGATCGGCGGCGGGCAGCTTGCGGGCCGTCCGAAATGCCTGTTCGGCATCCTGGACGGCCCGCGTCACGACTTCATCGGGGGCGTCGACGAGATCGCCGACAGGGGAAGAATCGACGGGCGAAACGCAGCAGAAAATCTTGCCCGCATGGTCGACCGTCGCGCCATGGATGTAACTCTGGATCTTGCCCACCGCAACCCCTTGCTGAGTGTTTCGATGCCGGTGCCGGCGTCTGTTCGTGGCCTTGAATGTTTAACTAATTAGTCAATGATGTCAAGGCAGCCACGGGATTACCCTAGCTAAAGTGCGATTCTTCCGGGTTGGTTATATCGGATAGGTGAGTCGTTTTGAATTTAGATGACTAATTGGTCAATTAAAAGAAGGGGCGAGCCTGGCGGCGGGGCGGACGGCCATGGACCGGCCGCGACGGCGCGGCGCACCCTTCAGTGACGGGCGGGAATGAATTCCGGCCGCAAGATGCCCACCAGGTCCTTGTAGGGAATCTGCAGTTCGGGTTCGCCGTAGAAGTAAGGCGCGATGGAGTAGGCCTCGTACTTCACCGTCATGCCTTCGCGGGTCAGCGCGAAATTGTCCGAGGGCTGGTAGGGCCACAGCTTGTCATAGGCGGCGGGGTCGCGCTTGTAGTCGTCGTTGGTTTTCAGCCAGCGGGCATGCGCCGCCTTCAGGGCCTCCACGTACTGCGGCCCGCGGCCCGGCAGGATGGCTTCGCCCAGGGCAAGCACGCGGCCTTTGCTGCGTTCCCAATTCATGTATTGCGTGGCCGGGATGGGGTGCGCCGCGCCGGTCACGTACTGGTCCGTATGCAACTCGATGGCGATGATGTCGCCCACCGTATCCTTGACGCTGGCCTTGAACCAGGTCTGGTCGCGCGGCTGCGCGGTCTGGAAAAAGAACTGGGCATACTCGTTCAGCGTTTCGTACGGTCCGCGCCGGTTGCGGTCCACCCCGGTCATATAGGCCAGCACGTGGTCGATCAGGGCGGTCAGTCTGGGGATCCCGGGAAAGGCGATGGAGTCCACTTCGATGCGCGGACATTCGCCCTTGCAGCCCGGTTTGGTGCGGGTCCATTTGACGCTATCGACCTTGACGTCACCGGCGTCGGCCGCCGGCGCGGTCCGCGACGCCAGACTGATGTCGGCGGGCGGCGAACTGCCGCAGGCGGCCAGCAGCGCCAGCAGGCAGGCCAGCATGCCGCGCGCGGCAGGGCGCATGGCCGCGGCGCGCAAGCCGCGCCGCGGTATCGCGGCGTCGATCGCGACGGGATGGGCGGGCGCAGGGGGGGATACGGGCATCGTGCCTCCGGGGGGTGTTCGAGTTCGGTATGCGGTATGTGGCCGCGCGATGACGGGCAGGGCTGGCCGGGCCGTCACGGCACTTGCGTCAGCCAGGCTTCGGTGGCGAAACGCTCACGCACCTGGCGATCCGCCTCGGCCAGTTCCGCTTCTGCGATGGTGCCCGGCCGCAGCCCGTGCGTGTCACGGAAGACTTCGATCATGCGATCGATAATCCGTTCCCGCGGCATCCCGGTCTGGGTAAGCAGCGGATCAACGCGCTTCTTCGCGCTGGTCGTGCCCTTGTCGGAGAGTTTTTCCCTGCCGATCCGCAACACCTGCACCATCTTGTCGGCGTCGATATCGTAGGCCATGGTGACGTGATGCAGCACGGCCTTGCCGCGCCGTGCCTGCGCCGCGCCGCCGATCTTGCCGCCTTCGGAGGTAATGTCGTTCAAGGGCTGGTACCAGGCCTTGATGCCGAGCGACTGCAGGGCCTGCAGCGTCCATTGGTCCAGGAAGGCATAGGATTCCTGGAAGCTCATGCCCTCCACCAGCGACAGCGGTGCATAGATGGAGTAGGTGATGGTGTTGCCGGGCTCGACGAACATCGCCCCGCCGCCGCTGACGCGACGCACGACTTCGACAAGGTGGCGGGGCGCGCCGTCCGCATCGACCTCGTTCTTCAGCGACTGGAATCGTCCGATGACCACGGCGCGCGTGGCCCATTCCCAGAAGCGCAGGGTAGGAGGGCGGCGTGCCGCCGCCACTTCGTCGCAGAGCACGGCGTCCAGGGCCATGTGCTGCAAGGGCGTGCGCGCGTCTTCACGGATCAACTGCCAATCGTGGTCGCGCCATGCGGTGCGTGTCATGCGAGCGCCCTCCGCACTGCGACCGCCACGGCTTCCGGCGAGAATCCGAACATCTCCGTGCCGCGCGGCAGGGCCAGGGCGACGGCCAGGGCGATTTCGGCCTCCGTGGCCTGCGCCGGCAGGCCGGTCAGGGCCCGGTCGATTTCCGCCAGCGCCTCCGGCGGTTCGAGAAAAAAATCGCCGCTGATGCTGACCTGGGCCAGTGCACCGCCGTCGACCCGCAGGTCCGCCACGACCAGCTTGCCGCCGGGTACCTTGTATTCGCCATGCATGGGAACATCCTCGAGCAAGCGCGCCGTCCGCCAGGCCGGCATGCGCGTGCGTCGATGTTAAGCCATGCGGGTGATTTTCGCCGGCCACAGCCGCCAGTTCAGCGTCACGCCCGCCACGGCCAGGAGGATCAGCGCGATGCCCAGCGCCTGGGCAAGGTCCAGGTGCTGCCCGAAGAAGGCATAGTCCACCAGGATGGCGACCGCGGGATAGATGAATGACAAGGCGGCCAGCATGGGCGTGGCCAGCTTCTGGATGGCGGAGTAGAGCAGGATGTACATCAGGCAGGTATGCACGACGCCCAGCACGACCAGGCAACCCCATTGCGACGGCAGCGTGGGTAATGCCGAGAAATCCGCCATCGGCGCGAGCATGGCGATGCCCACCGCCGCCTGCACCAGCGCCAGCAGGTGCGGCGGAATATGTGCCAGGCGCTTGACGATGATCGCGGTGACGGCGTACAGCGCGCCCGCACCCAGGCCCAGGGCCAGGCCCAGCAGGTGGCTGTCGTGCCAGGATAGTTGCGCGGCCTTCAGTTGCAGCAACAGCAATAGCCCGCCGAACGCCACGACCGCCCAGGCGATCTTCGTGACACTGGGCCGTTCGCCCAGGAAGAGCGCGCCCAGCGCCATCAGGAAGAAGGGCTGGAAGTTGTAGACCGCCGTCGACAGGGAAATCGAGGCCAGCCGGTACGCCGAAAACAGCAGGACCCAGTTCATGACCAACGCAGCGCCGGCCGCCACCGCCATCAGCAGGCTGGCGCCCGTGAAGTAGCGGCGCGACAGCAGGCCGCGCGCATGGCAATAAACGAGCAGCGCCAGCGCGCCGAAGACACAGCGGAAGAACACGACATTCAACGGTGTCTGCCCCGATTGCAGGACGAAGAAGCCCAAGGTCCCGGACATCGCCATCGCGCTGCTCATTTGCACGACGCCGGTGCGTTCGTTCGATGTCGCCATGACGGCCATCCTTTCGATGTGAAGTTGCCCACGGCTGCCGCGCGCAAGGCTTTGCCCTGGCGGCGAACCGGGGGATTCGTTAAAACGCGGACTTGCGCGGCCAGGCCTCGTCGAAGTAGCGTACAGGTGAAATTATCCCAGGCCGATTGCCGGGTTTACATGGCGAAAGCATGCGATTTTCTCCAACATGCCTTTTCTTCAAAGGAGAATTATGGGAGATAACCTTAAGAATCATGAGTCTCCCCTGGATGCGGTCGACCGGCGCCTGATCACGCTGCTCACGGCGAACGCCCGGGCCCCTGTCGCCGAGCTGGCCAGGACCGTGGGCATGTCCTCGCCCAGCGTGGCCGACCGCCTGCGGCGCCTGGAGGAGTCCGGTGTCATCCGCGGCTATACGGTGGACATCGATCCGGCCGCCCTCGGGTACACGCTGGAAGCGATCGTGCGCGTGCGGCCCATGCCTGGGCAATTGCGCCACGTGGAGACGCTGCTGAAGGAAATTCCGGAATTCATCGAGTGCGACAAGGTGACGGGAGAAGACTGCTTCGTCGCGCGTGCGGTGCTGCGCGGCATCGGCCACCTGGACCGGATCCTGGACCGCGTCACCGAGTACGCGGAAACCAATACGGCCATCATCAAGGATGCAACCCTGCGCCGTCGCTTGCCGCCCCTGGGGTGATCGTGCGACGAGCGACCGCGGTAGATGCACCGTATCGCAACCCTTGCCTTGATTTGTTTTTTGTAAATTGTAGACAATCTGGGGTGGGGTCGCTAGAATTTTCCCAGGCATAACAGCGGCGAGCCGCGCCGATCGCGCATGGGGCGCTGGTCGCGGCCGTCATCAGACTTACAGATATCCAAGGTGTCCGATTGACTCCAACTGATTCCGTATCACATCATCCCGCGGGCGGCGCCGCCGATCGCGGCCCGCTCGCCGGCGTCAAGGTGCTCGACCTCAGCGGCTATATCGCCGGGCCGTATGGCTGCACGCTACTGGCCGACCAGGGCGCAGAAGTCATCAAGGTGGAACCGCCGCAGGGCGACAACCTGCGCAACTATCCTTCCACGCTGGCCGCCGAGGGCCGCGCCTTCCTGGGCGTGAACCGCGGCAAGCTGGGCGTGCAACTGGACCTGAAGAACCCCGCCGCGCACGAGGTCCTGCTACGGCTGGTAGAGCAGGCCGACGTCCTGGTGCACAACTTCCGTCCCACCGTCCCGCCCCGGCTGGGCATCGACTACGACACCCTGCGTGCGCGCAATCCGCGCCTGATCTATTGCGCGCTTACCGGCTATGGCGATAGCGGCCCGCTGAAGGACAGCGCCGGCTACGACCAGGTGCTGCAGACCATGACCGGCATCTGCACCTTCCAGGGCGCGCCCGGCGATGCCGAGATCGTGTATGGGTCCGTGGTGGACTACTACGCGGCGGCGCTGCTGGCCGGCAGCGTGTCCTCGGCCCTGTACCAGCGCGAGCGCACGGGGCAGGGCTCGTATGTCGGGGTATCGCTTCTGGGCAGCGCGTTGGCCATGCAATCGGCGCGTTTTATCTGGGCGGAAAACGAACCGCGCGAGGTCTGGCGCGACATGCGTTCCGGCGGCATCACCGGCCTGCATCCCACCCGCGAAGGCAGCATCTATCTCTCGGCCAACACGCCTCATTTCTGGGAGGCGCTGTGCGAGCTTGTCGGCCTGCCCGACATGGCGGCGGACCCGCGCTACGACAGCGTGCGCAAGCGCGCCGAGCATGCGGACGAGATCGTGCCCAGGCTGCGCCAGGCCCTGCGCGCCCATACCGCGCTCGAATGGGAGGGAATCTTCGGCGTACGCGTGCCGTGCGCCCCGGCGCGCCCCATCGAGGACATGTTCGACCATCCGCAGGTGACGGCGCAGGACATGGTGCATACCTACCGGCATCCCGTCGTCGGCAGCTATCGGGGGTTGGCGCGTCCGGTACGCTTCGGCGAAGGGCCGGTCGCGGCGCCGAGCGCCGCACCCACGCTGGGCCAGCATACCGAACAGGTGCTGCGCGACGGCGGCTGGACCGACGCTGAACTGGACCGCCTGCGTGCCGCGGGCGTCCTCGGCTGACGTTCCTTCATTCCACAGGACTTACGACGCGCTTGCCGGCGGGCGGACTGACCGGCGGCGCTTGCATCCCGATCCACACCGCGACTCAAGCAAAGGCGGGCAGTATGACGGCTCTCTGGGAATCCTATCTGTCGGAGCAGGACGCGGCGGTCCTGCGGCGCGGCGGCTTCGGCAAGCGCATGGGCTTCGGCCAGTGCCCGGCGCTGGTTGTCATCGACGCGCAGAAGTACATGGTAGGCGCGCTGGGGGAAGACGCCGATTGGCCCTCCAGTTGCGGCGATGTGGGGCGCGCGTCGGTCGCCGCCATCGCGCAGGTCGTCAGTGCGGCGCAGCAGGTCCAGGTCCCATGCTTCTTCACGCGCTTCGAGGTGGAGCGCGACGGCAGCGATATCGGCGGCTACCGCCGCAAGCGTGGGCTGCTGGACAGCGAGCGCTGGTGCCTGGCCGGCACGCTGGGTGCCGAACTGGTGGACGCCCTGCATCCCGCGGCGGGCGACGTCGTGTTCGTGAAGAAGAAACCCAGCGGCTTTCACGGCACGCCTTTGCTGGGCTACCTGATCGACCGCGGCGTGGATACCGTCATCGTCATGGGCGGCGCGACCAGCAATTGCATCCGCGCCACGGTCTTCGATTCCGCGTCGTACAACTTCCGCACCATCGTGCCGCAGGAGTGCGTGTTCGATCGGATTCCGATTTCGCATGCCATCAGCCTGTTCGATATGAACCGGCAGTTCGCGGACGTCGTGCCGATGGCGCAGGTGCTGGAGTACCTGCGCTTGCCGCGCGCGCGCCGCATGGATTTCGGCGCGGAAGACAACCGCTGACCGGATTTCCGCGCCCGTCGACGAGCCGCCGCCGGGCGGCCGGGCGATGGCCGCGCAGGTAAAACGAGGCAAAGGAGAGCGCGCTCATGTCGGATCACTCATCACCGCCCGCCGGTTCCGTCACCGCCGGGGGCCCCTGGTATCGGGATGTCTCGCGCGACGCATGGCGCGTGCTCACGCTCTCGGGACTGGGCTGGCTGTTCGAGGTCTACGAGATCTTCATTCTGTCGTTGACCGTCCCGGCTTTCATCGCTTATTTCGAGCTGACCAAGGCCCAGGCGGGCCTTATCGGGAGCCTCTCCGCGCTGGGACAGATCGTGGGCGGCATCGCCTTCGGCTGGGTCGCGGACCGCTACGGCCGCGTCAGGACCTTGATCCTGACCATCCTGGTCTATTCGGTGTTTTCGGGCGCCACGGCGCTGGCGACGGGTGCCGTTATGGTGGCGGCCACGCGCGTGCTGGCGGGGCTGGGCATGGGCGGGGCATGGACGGCGGGGGCGGCGCTGGTGGCCGAAACCTGGAAACCGGAACATCGCGGCAAAGGTGGGGCGCTGATGCAGCTCGGCCTGCCGCTGGGGTCGCTGCTGGCCATCGGCGTCGTCGCCTTGGTGGGCAATGCCACCGGCGGGCTGGACGGCGGCGGCTGGCGCTGGGTGTATGCCATCGGTTTGCTGCCCATCGTGATCCTGTACCCGGTGGCGCGACGCACGCCGGAATCGCCGGTCTGGCTGGCGCGCGTCAAGACCGGAACGCCGCGCGGCAGTCTTGCCGATCTGCGTCGCCCGGATAATGCCAAGGGGCTGGCCAAGGCTTTCGGCTTCATCTTCTTCGTGCAGTACGTATATTGGGCCGTGTTCACCTGGACGCCGACCTTCCTGGTAACGGTCAAGCATTTCGACTTCGTGCACAGCCTGGGCTTCACGCTGGCCCAGCAGTTGGGATCGCTGGTCGGGTTCCTGATCTTCGCTTCGCTGGTGGACCGCATCGGCCGCAAGAAGACGTTCTCCATCTATCTGCTGATCGGCGCGATCGCTGTCATCGGTTTCGTCACGGTGCAACAGCAGCCCGTGCTGCTCGTTGCCAGTTTCTTTACCGGCATGGGCATCACCGGCCTCTTCGCCGGCATGGGGCCGTTCGCGGCCGAGCTGGTGCCCAAGACCGCCGCGCGCGGCTTCGCCATGGGCCTGGCCTATAACGGTGGACGCATCGGCGGCATGATCGCGCCTTATCTGATCGGCGCGCTGGCCACATCCGCCGCCGGTTTCAAGACTGGCATGCTGACTACCGTGGTGGCGTTCTTCCTTGCCTGGACGGTGGTGCTTATTTCCCCCGAAACCAAAGGACAGCGCATCAGCTGAGGCTGTCGCGACGCTCGATCCCGTGCGCACAGGGTCCCGCATGACCGATACACCGTTTCCCGCCTATGCCGACCTGCCGCGGCCCGATGCGTCGGGCCTGCCCTTGTCCTGGGGCGTCTGGGGCATGGGCGACCAGCTCGGTACGCTGAACAACATCGCGCCCGACACCGTGGCCGCCGCGGCCGGGCTGATTCGAACGGGATTGCGCTTCAACCTGAACCTGCCCATGCATATGCCGCTGGGGATGATCGGGCAGGCCAGCCACAAGCTGCGCCGGGCGCCCCGGCAGACCTTGTTCAAGCTGGATTACGCCGGCCTGGTCGTGCGCGACGATAAGGTCGACGATTTCTACCCGCAGTCCTCCACGCAGTGGGATGGCCTGACGCATATCGCCGATCCTCTGCGCGGTTTTTACAATGGGGCGCAGGACGTCGATGTGACCCAGCGCGAAGGCACGCGCAACGGCATCGAGCACCTGGCGCGCTTCGGCATCGCCACGCGTGCGGTGTTGGTGGACCTGCCGCGCCATTTCGCCAGGATGGGGCGGCCGTGGGACGCGTGCGGTAGCCTGGCGGCCAGCGCGGAAGACCTCCATGCCTGCCTGCAGGAACAGGGGACGCCGTTGCGGCGCGGCGACTTGCTGTTGGTGCGCACCGGCTGGGTACAGGCCTTTCGCGAGGCGAGAGACGATAACCGACGCGCGGCGTTGTTTGCCGGCCGCGATTACTCCGGCCTTTCCGGCGACGTCGACATGTGGGCCTTCCTGTGGGATCACCGCGTGGCCGGCGTGGCATCCGATGGCGTTACCGTCGAACGCTGGCCGCTGGCGGCCGGCCGCCCCAGCCTGCACCTCGCGATCGCCCGGCTGGGCCTGCTGCTGGGAGAAATGTTCGATCTGGATGCCTTGGCGGAGGACGCCCACCGCCATGGCCGGCACGAGTACTTCTTCGTTTCTTCGCCGCTGAACCTGCGCGGCGGCGTCGGCTCGCCAGCCAACGCCATGGCGATCCGCTGACATTTCCGCAAAAAAGACACCATGCATCCGCTCTTCGACATCCCGCCCGACGCCTGCGACAGCCATCTGCATATCTTCGACCCGCGCTTTGCCGAGCAGCCCGGCAACGGCGCGCCATTCGAGGGCGGGACGGTCGGCGAATACCGCGCCGTTGCCCATCGCATGGGAACCCGGCGCGCCATCATCGTTCAGGCCAAGCGCTACGGTACCGACAATGCCTGCCTGCTCGATGCGGTGGCGCAATTCGCGGGCCAGGCGCGCGGCATCGCCGTCGTGCCGCCGGATGTGGACGGCGCGACGCTGCGCGCTTTGGACGATGGTGGCGTGCGTGGCCTGCGCTTCAGCGTCTGGAATCCGGCCGACACCGTGATGACGGTCGACATGATCGAAACCCTGGCCCGTCGCATCGCCGACCTGGGCTGGCACGCGCAGCTGCATATGTCCGGCGACCAGATCGCCGCGCACGCGGCCCTGCTGTCGAGGCTTCCTTGTCCCATCGTGTTCGACCATATGGCGCGCCTGCCGCCCGGCCTGGGCGTGCGCCATCCGGCGTGGGGCATCGTGTGCGGCCTGATCGACCGCGGCAATTGCTGGGTGAAATTGTCCGGTGCCTATCTGAACACGTTGCAAGGCGGGCCGGACTATCCCGACGCGACGGCCGTGGCGCAAGCCTTCGTGCGCGCGGCGCCGCAACGGCTGGTCTGGGGCAGCGACTGGCCGCACGTGACCGAGCGCGCGCATACGCCTCCGGATACCGTGCAGCTGCTGGCCTTGCTGGCGCGGTGGGCGCCCGAGGAAACCGTGCGCCAGCGCATCCTCGTCGACAACCCGCGCGCGCTCTACGGCTTCGACGGGGACGCGCCTCAGGCCGCCGCCGCCTTGCGCTCCTGATAGCGCGCCGCGGCATACGCTTCGACGATGCTGGGCAGGTTCATCAGCACATGTTCGCGCTTGAGCGCGGCCGCTTCGTCGAAACGGCCCGCTTCCAGCGCCTGGATGATCTTCAGCATGTACTGCCGCGTGCGGCTTTCCTCGAGCCGCCTCGACAGCAGGTTGTAGCGCAGCGGTTCGGCCGTTTCGTTCAGGCGCGCCAGCGCGTTGCACAGGGGACGGTTGCCGGTATACGCCGCGATGGCGTCATAGAACCGGCGTATCTCCGCCAGGTATGCGCGCGGGTCGCGCGCCTTGTAGGCGGCTTCGAGCTGCGCGCGGCATGCCTTCAGGCTTTGCAGCAGCGGCCCCAGGTCGCCCGCGTCGGCCAATTGCCGGATGGCATAGGCTTCCAGTTCGGCGCGCAGCAGGTACTGGTCGCGGATCTCCCTGTCGTCGTAGAGTGTCACCCGAAATCCGCGCCGCTGCATGTGCGTCACCAATCCGGTTTGCTCCAGCAGGCGCAGCGCTTCGCGGATGGGGCCGCGGCTGGATCCGAAGCGGCGTTCCAGGTCCTGCTCGCGCAGCGGCTGGCCGGGCTGGAAGGTGCCGTCGACGATCAGCGCGCGTATTTTCTCGCGCAGGAAATAGGGAATGGTTTCCGGTGTCCGGTCCGTCATGCTCGAGCTCCCTGCAACGCATGGGCCACGGCCAGCAGCCGGGCCTCCGACAAGGGTCTGCCGATCAGCTGCGCGCCGATGGGCATGCCGTTCTCGTCCTCGCCGATCGGCACGCTCAACACCGGCAGTCCCAGGTAGTTGAAAGCCCGCGTCAGGCGGGTAATGGCCGCCACCACGCCGAACACGCGTCCCTTGCCCTCCATATCCGCCTCGGCACGCGTCGGTACCTGGATGGGTACGGTCGGGCACATCACGACGTCGGCCTGCGCCATCGGCCCGGCCAGCCAGGCTTGCAGCAGGGCGGCGCGGGCCAGCAGCGCTTCCGCGTAGCGGACCGCCGGAATGTGCAGGCCCGGTTCGGTGCGCGAATAAACGGCCTGGGAATAGCGCTCGGGAGTGCGGCGCATCCATTCCCCGTGCGTGGCAGCGCCTTCGACCTTGGCGATGACGTCGCCCATCGCGTAGCAGGCCGGCAGATCGTCGAAGCGGACATGGGCGATGGGGCCGAAGACCTCCGCCGCGCGCGCCGCGTAGGCATGCAGGGCGGCCGCAATGGCGTCGTCGTAAGGGTCCAGTCCTTCCAGCAGCGCCACGCGCGTGTCCGGGGCGCCGCCGGCCACGGACGCGGCATAGCCAGGCACTTCGGCGTGCAGGCTGGAGGGATCGCCTTCGTCATGTCCGGCCACCGCGTGCAGTATCAGGGCGCAATCCAATGGGGTGCGCGCCAGCGGCCCGATGCAGTCCAGCGACCACGCGCGCGGAAAGCAGCCGCGCCGCGACACCAGCCCATACGTCGTCTTGAGCCCGTATACGCCGTTCATCGACGCGGGCAGGCGGATCGATCCGCCTGTGTCCGATCCCAGCGATCCGAATACCGCGCCGGCAGCCACGGCCACGGCCGAACCGCTGGAGGACCCACCGGCGACACGAGAGGCGTCGTGCGCGTTGCAGCAATCTCCCCAATGGGGATTCTGTCCTGTCGGGCCGGACACCATCTCGCTCAGATTGAGAGGGCCAAGGTCTACCGCCCCCGCGTCCCGCAGGCGTTGCAGTACGGCCGCATCGGCATCGCCCGGCCTTTCCGGGAAGACCTTGGAACCTACCGTCATGGGCAGGCCGGCGCGTGTGAAGCAATCCTTGTGCGCGAGGGGGATGCCGTGCAGCGGGCCGCGCCAGCGGCCTTGCGCCAGTTCGCGGTCGCACTCGCGCGCCTGTTCCAGCGCGCGCTCGCCCCAGATGGCGATGAAGGGATTCAGCGCCGGCTGCACTTCGGCGGCACGCGACAATGCCTGCCTTGTCAGCGCTTCCGCGCTGGTCGCGCCTGCCCGCACCATGGCCGACGCCTGCGCGAGCGAACCTTCAGGCGGTGTCGGTACCGGGCCACCCGCGAGCAGCGCATCCCGCGCGCGCGCCGTCAGCGTCGGATGGTCCTGGGGATGGCTGCCCGGGATGATGCGTCCCTGCACGCCGGCCCGTACGGCATCGTTCAATCGCAGCACCTCGGCGGCGATCCGGCCGGCGTCCGTGCGCGACACCATGCCGTGCAGGCGCGGTGTCATGGCCTGTACGGCGGATCGCAGTTCGGGCAGGCCGTCGCCGGCAGATTCGTCTTGTCGCTTCATCGGGATAGGGATTCAGTTCGGGCGCATGCCGGCGCGCCGGGCGGTATCGGTCCAGCGCGCCAGGTCGCGCGCCAGCGTTTCCTGCAACGCCTCGGGCGAGGACGGCGTGGATTGCGCGCCGGAAGTCTTGAGGAACGCCGCGAAGGCGGGCTCCGCGGCGACTTGCGCGATGGCGCCGTTCATACGCGCGAGTATAGTGGGGGGCAGGTCGCGCGGCGCGAACACGCCCCACCAGACGTCGACCACATAATCCAGGCCGGCTTCCCTGGCCGTCGGTGTATCGGGAAATTCCGGATCGCGCTGCGCGGTGGTGAAGGCGAGTTTCGGCAGTTTTTCCGATGCGGTGCCGCGGATCGCGGCGATGGTCGTAATGATCAGGTCCAGTCGGCCGGCCAGCAGGTCCAGCTGCGCGGGCGCGATGCCGTTATATCCCACGGCCTGCATTTTGATGCCCGCGATATTGCTTAGCAGTTCGGTGGCCAGTTGCGTGCTGTCGCCCAGGCCGGCGCTGCCCGCGCCGCCACGGTTTTCCACCACCACCGACTGGCCGAGCAGCGCCGTGAGCCGTTCGGACAGTTTGCGGGCAATGACGTCGTGGCTGCCGCCCGGCGCGAACGGCACGATCATGCGTATCGGGCGCGACGGCCATACGTCCGCCGCGTGCGCCGGGGCGGCGCACAGCGCCACCCATAGCGCCATGGAGGTGAACAGGGATTTCAGCGTGCGGTGGATCATATCTGGCGCTCCCAAATGAGACGACGTGCGTTCGCTGGCGCTTGCGGGCAAAGGCAGTCTATGCTGGAGATTGTGAATTGTCTACAATTCGCAAAGTCGGTATTTACCCAGGGTTCCCCAGGCAAGGAGACGGTTTCATGCGCAGCAAACTTTTCGTCCCGGCATCGCGTCCGGAGCTTTATGCCAAGGCGCTGGCCAGCGCCGCCGATGCAATCTCGCTGGATCTGGAGGACGCGGTGGAAGAGGGCCGCAAGGCCGAGGCGCGCGCGACCCTGTCCGCCTGGCTGCAATCCGCGCCCCCGGCGCTGGACGGCAAGGTCGCTGTCGTGCGCTGCAATGGCATCGACACGCCGCATTTCCGCGCCGATGTGGAGGCAGTCGCCTGGCCGGCGCTGCGCGTCCTGAATCTGCCGATGGTGGAAGATCCCGATACCGTGGCGGCGCCCGCCGAGCTGCTGCAGCGCCTGGAGGCCGAACGCGGCATCCAGCGGCCGATCGCCATCCTGGCGAATATCGAATCCCCACGCGGCCTGCGCCGCGCCGCAGAGATCGCATGCGCGCATGCCCGCGTGTCCGGCTTGCAGATCGGCTTTGGAGATCTGCTCGCGCCCCTGGGGATACGCCAGGGCCATCCCGCCATGGTGCAGCATGTGCGCATGCAGGTTCGCCTGGCGGCCGCGGAGGCGGGCGTCGAAGCCTATGACGGCGCCTTCGTGAATATCGCGGATCCGGACGGCTATCGCGCCGACGCGGCGGCGGCGCGCGACCTGGGCTTCGCAGGCAAGAGCTGCATCCATCCGACCCAGGTGCCACTGGCCAATGAAGTCTTCATGCCCAACGAACAAGATGTGGCGCACGCGCTGCGCGTCGTGCAGGCAGCACGCGAGCAGTTGTCGAAAGGGACGGGCGCCTTCGTGGTGGACGGCAAGCTGGTGGACGGGCCTTTCATTGCCGGGGCGGAGCGCCTGGTGGAAACGGCCCGGCGGGCCGGCATGATTTCATGAGCGGCGGCGGACGGCGCATAACCCCGCCGCCGGCCGTGGCCTGGACCGTGCCGGGCAGTTCCGGGTCGCGTTCCGCGGGACCGCGGCGGTGTTCCGCTCGCCGGCGGGGCCTGGGCAGGCCCTAGCCGGCGCAGGCCGCCACGACCGCCGGGGCGATGGCCTCGGGCTTGTCGGCGGGGCTGTACCGCTTGATCGGTTGTCCATCGCGTCCCACCAGGAACTTGGTGAAATTCCATTTGATGGATTGCGTACCCAGCAGCCCTGGCCGTTCCCGTTTCAGCCATCGATACAAGGGGTGGGCGTTATCGCCGTTGACCTCGACCTTGGCGAACATGGGAAACGTCACGTCATAGCGCAGCGCGCAGAAGCGCTTGATTTCCGCTTCGTCACCGGGCTCCTGGTGGCGGAACTGATCGCAGGGAAAACCCAGTACCGTAAAGCCCGCGTCGCAATGCGCGCGGTACAGGGCTTCGAGCCCGGCGTATTGTGGCGTGAAGCCGCAGCGAGAAGCGACGTTGACGATCAGTACCACGCTGCCCGCGAACTCGCTTAACGGGCGCTGCTTGCCGTCGATGTCGACGGCCGAGAAATCGGCTAGGGAAGTCATGGCGCGCGTGCCTTCTATCGTCATGCGGGTAAGGCCTGCATTGTAGACGGCGCCGCCGCCGCAGCCCGGCACATCCTCGACGATCCTCCGTGGGGCATCGTCAACGTCGCGCCGCGCGGCACGGCGTCCAAGCCGGGCCGTGCGGACGCGGATGGGAAAGAGGTATCG
This sequence comes from Bordetella sp., assembly GCF_057362025.1. Classification (NCBI taxonomy): domain Bacteria; kingdom Pseudomonadati; phylum Pseudomonadota; class Betaproteobacteria; order Burkholderiales; family Alcaligenaceae; genus Bordetella; species Bordetella sp. The sequence continues at coordinate 34,139 of NZ_JBMQQZ010000079.1, forward strand.
TTTCATCGAAGCAAGAGGAGAATGCGATGACGGCGGGATCGATGACTGAACGCCTTGAGGCCATGCTGGCTTCGGGCCGCGACGATAAGCTGTTGCGATATACGCTGGGCAAGGCCTACGCGGAGGCCGGCAATTTCGACAAGGCGTGCGAGCACCTGGAGACCTCTGTGGCCTACGACCCCGACTATTCGGTTGCGTGGAAATGGTTGGGCAAGGCACGCCTGGGCAGGCAGGACAGCGATGGCGCGCGAGAGGCATGGCAACGCGCGACGGCTGTCGCGCAAGCGCACGGCGACGCGCAGGTCGTCAAGGAAGTCGCGGTATTCCTGCGGCGGCTGGAACGCTGATTTGGCTCTCCGTCCGTCGCGCCTTCACGTTTCCCAGGGCCCGTGGCGTCCTGGGACGCCTGAAATACAGCCTGTCGATCCTGGGCGGCGCCGCGCGGACCTGTCCCGCCAGGAGAGTCAGGCCCATTGCGTTTTTTTTCGCTCTATTTCCCTGATGTGCCGAAGGCCTTGCAATGGCTCACGCCTGCGCGCGTGAAGTGTTGGAAGCGCGTCACACAGCGTAGTGGTGACGGCGTAGGTTTGAGATGCAAAACGAAAATAGATGTGACCGCTCAATGGCTGCCAACAATCGCCATCCCTCGCTGGCGGGGGGCACCTTGCCCCAGGGCGGTCAAACCGTGAAACACGCGCCTCCCCGTACTATGTTGACGCTCTCCTTGTCGAAGATTTGTAATGCGCTGGGATAAGTACGGCCAGCCGCAATGGGATATTTGATGGATCTACGTCCGCCCTTCTTCAGAGGGGCTTCTTCCAGCCGTAAGTCGGCGCATGGCGCGCTGAGCGCCTTATGGCAGGTGGTCGATATGCCGGAAGAGGCGCTTGGCTATATCGATCTGCCAGGCGCGGATCCCGTTCTTCCCTCTTCCTTTTCCGTCGGTATGGCCGCGCAGTGCAGCATGGGCGCCGCTGCCCTTGCCGCGGGTGAAATCTGGCATATGCGTGGTGGCCGGCGCCAGCGTGTTTCCGTCGATATGCGGCATGCGGCACAGGAAACACGCGGGTATTTCACCGTCGACGGCGTGCAGCCGAACAGCTGGGACAAGATCACCGGGGTCTACCGCTGCGGCGACGGAAATTGGGTTCGCATACACGCGAATTTCGCGCACCATCGCGACGGCGCGCTTGCGTTGCTCGGTTGCCCGACCGGCGCCACCGTCGAACGGCGCGCGGTCGAGCGCGCGCTGTCGCGGTGGAAAGCGCTGGAATTCGAACAGGCCGCCGCCGATGCGGGCCTGGTCGTTGCGGCCTTGCGTACCTTCGACGAATGGGACCGCCATCCGCAAGGCATCGCCGTGTCGCAGTTGCCGCTGGTTTGCCTGGAGCGCATCGGCGATGCGCCGGCGCGGCCCCTGCCTCGCTATGGGCAGGACCGTCCGCTGCAGGACATACGCGTGCTGGATTTGACCCGCATCATCGCGGGGCCCGTATGCGGGCGCACGCTCGCCGCCTACGGCGCGGACGTGATGCTCCTGAATTCTCCCAACCTGCCGAATATCAATGCCATCGCGGAAACCAGCCGAGGCAAGCTTTCGGTGCTGGCGGATCTGGATACGGCAAGCGGCCGCATCACCTTGGGCAATCTGCTGCGCAGCGCTCATGTGTTCGTGCAGGGCTATCGCCCGGGCGCCCTGGAGGCGCAGGGCTTCGGTCCGGAAGACGTCGCGCGTTTGCGTCCCGGCATCGTCTACGTCTCTTTGTCCGCCTATGGCCATGTCGGTCCCTGGGCGCGGCGTCGCGGTTTCGATTCGCTGGTGCAGACCGCCAGCGGCTTCAACCACGCGGAAGCGCAGGCCGCGGGCCAGGAAGCGCCGCGGCCGTTGCCGGTCCAGATATTGGACTACGCCAGCGGCTACCTCATGGCCTTTGGCGCGCAGGCGGCCCTGGCGCGGCAAGCGATCGAAGGCGGCAGCTGGCATGTCCGCGTATCGCTGGCGCAGACGGCACGCTGGTTAAGGAGCCTGCCGCGCGTGCCGAATGGATTGACCTGCCCGATGCCGGCGCTGGATGGCTACCTGGAGGAAAGCGCATCGGGCTTCGGCAAGCTGGCCGCCGTCCGTCATGCCGCGCGGTTTTCGGCGACACCCTCCAGTTGGCTTAGGCCATCGGTACCACCCGGTACCAATCCCACCGTCTGGCCATTCAACTAGGCGCTGTCCAGGGCGCATGCCGCGTCGGGTGCGGGCCGGGGCGAGCTTGCTTCCCGTGCCGGCTGCCCCTGGCAGCGGCCGCGAGCGCGGAGTAGACTTTGCGCCCCGCGCCACGGCGCGCATTCGTACGTACAGGTCCCGCCATGCCTACCACCATCTATCACAATCCGCGCTGCGGCACGTCCCGAACCGTGCTGGAAGCCCTGCATGAAGCCGGCGTCACGCCTACCGTTATCGAATACCTGAAGACACCCCCATCGCGCGACACCTTGAAGGGCCTGATCGCGCAGGCGGGCTTGAGCGTGCGGGATGCCGTTCGTGCCAAAGAGCCGATCTACCAGGAACTGGGCCTGGATGCGGCCGATGTCGACGACGAGCGCCTGCTGGACGCCATGGTCGAGCATCCCATCCTGATCAATCGGCCTTTCGTCGTCACGTCCAAAGGGGCGCGCCTGTGCCGCCCCGCCGAACTGGTCCACGAGATCCTGCCGGAATAGCGTGCATCGCGCCGCGTCGTGTTCCCCTCCGATGTGCCGGATGAGGACATGTAAGGTATTCGCCTGCCTGCAAGGGCGAAACCAGGCCGTGCAGAGTACGACGCTTCAGCGCTGCGACGGGCGTGCCTGGCGAGGGTAATTCCGATCCGGTGCGCGCCGCGCCGGATTGCCGCGTATCTCACGACGCTGCGCGTTGTCGTGCAGCGCGATATCGCGCTGCACATGCTGACGCTGCGTTTGCCACTGCTGTTGCGACTGGCGCTGTTCGCGTTGACGCAAACGCTCCTGCTGCTGGAGTTCGCGATGCTGCAGTGTCAGCTGTTGGGATACCGCCTGTTGGCGTCGATAGTATTCCTGGCGCACCATCTGTTGCCGCGCGTCACCTTCGCGCTGATTGGTGCGCTGCAGTTGCTGGCGATACTGCTGCTGCTGTTGCTGCTGCTGCAGCTGTTGCTGGCGGAACTGCTGCTGTTGCCGTTCCTGTTGCAATTGCTGCTGACGGAACTGCTGTTGCTGGAATTGCTGCCGTTGCTGGAATTGGTCCTGCTGTTGCTGGCGATACTGGTCGCGTTGCAGTTGTTGGCGCTGGTCGAATTGCTGCTGCTGCCGCTGCTGGAACTGCTGTTGCTGCAATTGCTGCCGTTGTTGCGACTGCTGCTGTTCCAGCTGCTGTTGTTGGCGCTGTTGTTGCTGTCGCAGTTGCTGCTGGTATTGCGGGTCCGGGAGCGGTTGTCCGGACCGAGGGGCCAGCGGTGGTTGCTGAAGCTGGCGCTGCTGGAGTTGTTGTTGTTCGCCACGCTGCTGCAACTGCTGCTGTTGGAGCTGCTGCTGCAGCCGAAGCTGTTGTTGCTGCGACTGCTGTTGTTGCTGCAATTGCCGCGGGAACGCCGGCCCGCTTTGCGCCATGTGCTCGGACGGGGATGCGCCGGGCAGGGAAGGTCGCTGTCCGCCTTCGACGCCAGGCCGCTGGTCGACGCGCTGCTGCAATTGCCGGCGCTGTTCGCGCGCTTGCTGCGTCTGGCTTTGCAGGCGCTGGTCCAGTTGCCGTTGCTGCGTTTCCATTTGACGGACCTGGTCTTTCCTGCCCGGCCACCCGTCGACCGGCCCGCGGCCGCCCGCAGCCTGATCCCGGTTCGCTCTCGCGTGATCCCAGTGGTTTTCCGCGCTGCCGGCGGGATGGGCCAGCGCCACCCTGGGCGGCCGGCCCTGGTTCATGGACATGTACTGTTGCCTGTCCCGCCCCGCATTGCGCGCCAGGTCAGTCTGCAGGCGTAGCGGCGGCGAATGCCGTTCGTGTTGCGCGGCCTGTTCGCGCGCATCGGGTCCGCGCCGCAGTCCGCCCGGCCCGCCGTAGTAGCTCACGTGCGGTCCCCTCGGCTTGTCGACCGCCACGGGGTGGCTGTAGACGTAGCGCGAGCGGCCGGAGATGACGCGCGTGACATCGCGGTTGTAATAGAAATGCCGGTCGCGCCAATAGCCGCCGACGTATCCCCGGCCCACATAGCCGAAGCCGTAGTTGATGCCGCCGTAGTAGCCGACGTGTGGCCCCCAGTAGCCGCTTCGCCAGCGGTAGACCGGCGCGACGTATACCCAGTAGCCCGGCGTCCACAGGGCGCCGACGTAGGGCGCGAGCATCCAAACGCCGGGAATCCAGTAGAAGCCGTATGCGTTGCGCGCCCAGTAGCCTGGCACCCAGATGTAGCCGTCGCCCGGCGCCGGCGGCTGGTCATATTCCGGTAGCGGCGGCGGCGCCTGGGACGACGTATCCAGCGTTGCCAGATTGGCATCGGCCGGGTCCGCGTCGTCGCCATCGGCGGGCTCGGCCCGGGCCTGCGAAGGATCGGGGGCGGCCGCCATGTCCTGCGCTGGGACGTCCTGGCCGGGAAAGTTCTGCGGATAAGCCACGCCGGCCTGGCCGGCCGGATATGCGTCGCTATCCGGATATACCGGTACCTGTTGCTGGTACACGGGCGCCTGCGGCGCCTGCGGCGGAGCCGGAATCGTCGAGCCGGTCGATGGCACCGACGGCGGATAGCTGGTTTGCGCGCGCACCGGCGTCACGCCTGACATGCCGGCCGAAACCAGCAACGCCCCGATTGTCAGACGGCCGATGCGCGAAGGGTCGATCGCGTCCATAAGGCCTCCACATCGCTCACGCGTCCTGTCAATAGTGGTAGTAGTAGGGCGCCGGGTAGTAATACACCGGCGCCGGCCGGGGATGGTAATAGGCCGGGCGCGCCGGCACTACCACGCAGCCGCTCAACGTACTGCTTACCGCCAAGACCGCAAAGAGCTTCTTCATGCCTGACTCCTGTAATGCGCCGTGTTTCGGTGCATGCAGCCAGTGTAGGCATGCGGGTGTGGATGGGGGACTTCTGAAATCGTTTTGAAACGCCTGCGGGGTTACCAATTCCTACCCGCGGTACAGGCTGTGTCGCAACCGCAGGGATTTGCTTCCATGCGTGAGGCGGATGACAGGAATGGCAACGGCCGGGATGGCCCGGCCGTTGGGTATGTCAATGCGAGGGGTGCCGTTGCGCGGCTGCAAGTGCGCGTCGACCGGCGCAGATTGCCCGAGACCCGTGTGCAGCTATTGCCTGGCTCGCGAGACTAGTTGAAGCGGCCGCCCGCGCCGCCGACGCTGAAGCGGCCCGCGCCCAGCAATGCGACGGCAACGGCGGTGAAGAAGTACATGCCTTGCAGTTCCAATTGCCAACCGCCCTGGCCATTGAGCATGAACAACTGCGAGTGATGCACCAGCAGGAATGCCACGAGCATGTTGATGGCAATCAACAGGCCGCCCAGGCGGGTGAAGATGCCGGCGATAAGCAGGATGGGCGCGACGACCTCGCCGATATAGACGAAGTAGGCCGTGAAACCGGGCCATCCGTGTTCGTGGACCATGCTGACGATGCCACCGACACCGTGCGTCATTTTCGAGATGCCGTGCAGCAGGATAAGGATGCCAAGCGAAAGTCGCAGGATCAGTTTGGCTGCGTCGTCGTGTCGGTTCATCGATTTTTTCTCTATGTTCGGTGTAGGGAAAGGGCGGGAGGCTGTGCCTGTGGCGATATCCCGGAGAAATCCGCCGGATACCGCAACGGGCCTCGCAATTATGACAAATCTTTATGGACGGATCAGTGTGGATTTTCCAAAAAGGCTTTCCACCAGATCGACCACGACTTCCGCCGTCTGATTGCGCATATCCTTGGCCGGGTTCAGCTCCATCAGGTCCAGCGACGACAAGCGGCCGGTGTCCGCGATCATTTCCATGCACAATTGCGCCTCGCGGTAGGTCGGGCCGCCCAGTACCGGCGTACCCACGCCCGGGGCCACCGCGGGGTCCAGGAAGTCGGCGTCGAAACTGACATGCAGATGCGTGTCTTCGGTGATGCCGGCCAATGCCATTTCCATGGTGTGCCGCATGCCGTTCTCGTCGATATAGCGCATATCGAACACCTTGATGCCCATGGCACGCAGCTGGCGCTTTTCTTCGGCATCGACGCTGCGGATGCCGATCTGCCTTATGGCGGAGGGGTCGGCAACCGCCGGATAGGCATCTCCCAGCCGGGTCAGCGTATCGGGCCCGTCGCCGCACAGGCATGCGATGGGCATGCCATGGATATTGCCCGTCGGGCTGATGATGTGCGTGTTGGCGTCCGCGTGCGCATCCAACCATAGCACCATGAGCGGCCGGCCGGTTTCGCGGCAATGCTGCGCGACCGCGCTGATCGAGCCGATGGCCAGGCAGTGGTCGCCGCCCATCAGGATGGGAAAGTGTTGCCTGCGTTGCGAGGCGAGCACCGCCTGGTAGACTTCGCGGTTCCATTGGACGACCTCGTCAAGGTGCCGGAAGCCGGCCAGCGCCGCGCTGGAGGGGTTGGGCGGTCCCCCCAGGTTGGCCGCATCCTGGACGGCCAGCCCGTGCCGCTGCAGTGCTTGCTGCAGGCCGGCGACACGTAGCGCTTCCGGACCCATCGAGGCGCCCCGTATGCTGGCGCCGATGTCGGTTGGCGCCCCGATAAGATCGATCGCTTCCTTCATCCTTTGCTCCTGAATCAGGGGGGGGGAGCCCACCCCGAAGCGCTGCGCGCTCCCCCTCAAGGGGCGACGCTGGCGGACCGGCAAAGCCGGATCCGCGGCGTCCCGGACCGGATACACCCGTTTCTTTGCGTAGCGCTGCGGTGCTTCCTCCGTTTCATGATTCGCCGGTGGCGTCTCGCGCTGCGGATCACTAAGATGCGAAGGATAAACCTCCGTTGCCGCCTCGGCAGGACCTCTTCATGATCGTAATCGTATACGCCCATCCGTATCCGCGGCATTCCCGCACCAATCGCGCCATGCTGCAAGCACTGGACGGCTTGCCCGATGTCCAGGTTCGCTCGCTTTATGACCTCTATCCCGATTTCTATATCGATGTGGCGGCCGAGCAGGCCGCGTTGGCCGAAGCCAGCCTGATCGTATGGCAGCACCCCATGCATTGGTATGGTTCTCCGCCTTTGTTCCGGCAGTGGATGGACAAGGTACTGGAACATGGCTGGGCCTATGGGCCGAACGCCACCGTGTTGCGCAACAAACCGTTGCTCTGGACCGTGACGACGGGCGGCGCGGCCGACGATTTCGTGCGCTGTGCCGATACGGACCTGGGCGTTCTGGGGCAGCCGCTGCGCAGCGCGGCGGAGCTGTGCGGTATGCGCTGGCTGGCGCCCTACGCGGTGCATGGCGCGGTGACGCTGGGCGGGACGGAGCTGACGGCGGTGGCGGCGGCCTATCGGGAGCTGCTATCCGGCCATGCAGGCATAGGCCAGGCCGAGCCCGCCGGCGCCGCGCGTCCCCGGATGACGGAGGCCAGCCATGGATAAAAACATGTTGCTGGAAGTGCTGGTGTATCTGGCCGCGGCGGTGATCTTCGTGCCGCTGGCCATGCGTGTGCGCATGGGGTCGGTGCTGGGCTACCTGATCGCCGGTTGCGTGATCGGGCCCTGGGGCCTGCGCCTGGTCCAGGACCCGGAGCAGATATTGGGCTTCGCCGAGATCGGCGTGGTCCTGATGTTGTTCCTGATCGGGCTGGAGCTCGATCCGCGCCGCCTGTGGCATATGCGGATACCGGTCTTCGGCGGCGGCGCGTTGCAGGTCGGCCTGTGCGGCGCCGTGCTGGCGGCCTTCATGGTTTGGCTGGGGCTGGCCTGGCCGATCGCCGCGCTGGTCGGCCTGACGCTGGCCCTGTCCTCGACGGCCGTGGCGATGCAGGCGATGGGCGAACGCAGCCTGCTGCAGACCACCCTGGGCGAGCGCTCTTTCTCCGTGCTGCTGTTCCAGGATCTGGCGGCGATTCCGCTGATCGCGATGATTCCGCTGCTGGCGGGCGGCGCGGCGGGGGAAGGCGGCGACAGCGTGGGATTGGCCACGCTGAAAATCGTCGGAGCACTGGTGGTGGCGGTGGTGATGGGACGCTACCTGGCCCGGCCGCTGCTGCGCTTCGTCGCCCGTTCGGGGCTGCGCGAGGTTTTCAGCGCGGTGGCGCTGCTGCTGGTCATCGGCGTGGGTGAACTCATGGAGCATGCCGGCCTGTCCATGGCCATGGGCGCCTTCCTGGCGGGCGTGCTACTGGCCAGCTCGGAATACCGGCATGCCCTGGAAAGCGATATCCAGCCGTTCAAAGGGTTGCTGCTGGGCCTGTTCTTCATGGGCGTCGGCATGTCGATAGACTTCGGCACGCTGTTGCAGGACCCGCTGCTGGTCCTGGGCGTGCTGGCCGGCTTCCTGGTGCTGAAGTTCGCCGTATTGTTCGTATTGGGCCGCCTGTTCGGGGCGCAGCGCGGACGCTGCCTGATGTTCGCCGCCTTGTTGGGACAGGGCAGCGAATTCGCCTTCGTGGTGTTTTCCACGGCGCGCATGGCGGATGTTCTGCCGGAAGACTGGTCGCGTGTCCTGACGCTGGTGGTGGCGCTTTCGATGGCGGCCACGCCGGTGATCCTGGCCGTGCTGGATGCCCTGGAGCGGCGCAGGCCCAAGAACACGCGGGCCGATGATGCCATCGAGGACGACGGCGCCCGAGTCATCATCGCCGGGTTCGGCCGCTTCGGGCAGATCGCCGGCCGCTTGCTGCTGGCCAACGGCGTCAAGGTCGTTATCCTGGACCACGATCCGGACAATATCGATACGGTGCGCAAGTTCGGCACCAAGGTGTTCTACGGCGACGCCACCCGATCGGATCTGCTGGAGACCGCCGGCGCCGCCCGCGCCGAGGTGCTGGTGAACGCCATCGACAGCGTATCGGACAGCCTGCGTCTGGTGGACGTGGTGCAGCAGGATTTTCCCAATCTGCGCGTGGTCGCGCGGGCGCGCGACGCGGTTCATTACTTCCAGCTGCGCAAGCGCGGCGTCGAGGTGGTGGAACGGGAGTTGTTCGAATCCTCGCTGCTGGCCGGCCGCAAGGCCCTGGAAGCCTTGGGCATGGGCGCATACGAAGCGAAGGAAGTCGCCGATGCCTTCCGGCGCAGCAACGTGGATATGCTGGAGGAAACCACGCCGCGCTTCGAGGACGATGGCTTCCGGATTACGGTGGCGCGGCGCGCGCAGGATACCCTGGAAAAATCCATTTCGCGGGACCGCGAGCTGTCGCGGGCCGCGCACCGCGTTCCCTGGGGGGGCGAGCCCGCGGTAGAGGAAACAGAACAGGAGAAGGCCGCGTAGCGGCCGGACCGGGCTTGTTTCGCCTGGCGGCGGGCCGGCGGCCACGTATCGCAGCCGGTCCGGCATGCACGCGGCGCCTTTGCCGCGCGGCGGGCTAGGTGCCCTGGATGCGCTTGCCGGTGACGGGGTCGAACCAGTGCAGGGGATGGCGCCCGTCCGGGCCGATGTTCATCTGGTCGCCGGGCTTGATGGTCGCTTCCTGCAGTTGGCGCGTGGTACAGCGCACGACCAGGTCGGTGTCGCCGCTGCGGCCGTGCACCAGTTGCTCCGAGCCCAGCGTTTCCACCATTTCGACTTCCACCCGCATGCCCGGCGCGTTCAGCACCATATGCTCGGGCCGCAGTCCCAGCACCGCGCTGCGGCCGCGCACGGCGGCGGGAACGTCGTTGGGCTTGATCGCCAGATCGATGCCGGCGGTGCTCTTGAGCGTGCCGTCGCCCTGCACGTTGACGGGGATCAGGTTCATGGGCGGCGAGCCGATGAAGCCTGCCACGAAGGTCGACGCCGGGCGCTCGAAGACTTCCATCGGCGTGCCGATCTGTTCCGGCACGCCCTTGTTCATCACGATCATCCGGTGCGCCAGCGTCATTGCCTCGACCTGGTCGTGCGTCACGTACAGGCTGGTGGTACCCAGGCGACGATGCAGCTTCAGCAGTTCGAGGCGCATCGCCACGCGCAGCTTGGCATCCAGGTTGGACAGCGGCTCGTCGAACAGGAACACCTTGGGCTCGCGCACGATGGCGCGGCCCATGGCCACGCGCTGGCGCTGGCCGCCGGAGAGCTGGCGCGGCCGCCGTTCCAGCAAGTGGCCCAGTTCGAGGATCTGCGCGGCCGCTTCGACGCGGCGGCGGATCTCGTCCTTGGACATCTTGCGGATCTTCAGCCCGTACGCCATGTTCTGGAACACGCTCATGTGCGGATACAGGGCGTAGTTCTGGAACACCATTGCGATATCCCGTTCGGCGGGTTCCAGATCGTTCACGACCCGGTCGTCGATCCTGATCTCGCCGCTGGTGACGGTTTCCAGCCCGGCCACCATGCGCATCAGCGTGGATTTGCCGCAGCCCGACGGCCCGACGATGACGACGAATTCGCCGTCGGCGATGTCGACGTCGATGCCGTGGATGACGGGAATGTCGCCGGCGTAGGTTTTCTTGACGTTGCGAAAGCTCAGGGTAGCCATACGGAGAGTCGGTGAGTTGCGGCGGCGATCACTTTTCAGTGTCCACGAGGCCCTTGACGAACCACTTTTGCATGAAGATGACGACCAGGGCGGGGGGCAGCATCGCCAGCATGGCGGTAGCCATGGTGATATTCCATTCCGTGACGCTGTCGCCGCCGCTGACCATGCGCTTGATCCCGATGACGATCGGGTACATGTCTTCCTGCGTGGTGATCAGCAAAGGCCACAGGTACTGGTTCCAGCCATAGATGAACTGGATGACGAAGAGGGCGGCGATGCTGGTGCGCGACAGCGGCATCAGCACGTCGCGAAAGAAGCGCATGGGACCGGCGCCGTCGATGCGTGCCGCTTCCACGAGTTCGTCCGGTACGGTCAGGAAGAACTGGCGGAACAGGAACGTGGCGGTGGCCGATGCGATCAGCGGCAGCGTCAGGCCGGCATAGCTGTTCAGCAGGCCCAGGTCGGCGACGACCTTGTAAGTCGGCGCGATGCGGACCTCTACCGGCAGCATCAGCGTGACGAAGATCATCCAGAAGAAAAACATGCGGCCGCGGAAGCGGAAGTACACCACCGCGAAAGCGGACAGCAGCGAGATGATGATCTTGCCGATGGAGATGGTCAGTGCCATCACCAGGCTGACCCACAGCATGCGGCCGACAGGTGTGCCGCTGGAGCCGCCGCCGGAGCCGGCGAACAGCGCCTGGATGTAGTTGCTGACGAAGTGCGAGCCGGGCACCAGCGACATGGGCGCGTTGGCCACTTCCTGCGCGGTCTGCGTGGACGCCACGAAGGTGACATAAAGCGGGAAGGCCACCAGTGCCACGCCGCACAGCAGAATGGCGTGGGCCAGGAAATCCAGCCAGGGACGGCGTTCAACCATAAGGCCTCTGAATCAGTACTGGACCTTGCGGTCGATATAGCGGAATTGGGCGACGGTCAGCACCACGACGATCGCCATGAGCACCACCGATTGCGCGGCCGAGGATCCCAGGTCCAGCCCCCGGAAGCCGTCGCTGTACACCTTGTAGACCAGGATCGCCGTCGAGGTGCCGGGGCCGCCCTGGGTCGTCGTGTCGATGACGGCGAAGGTATCGAAAAAGGCGTAGATGACGTTGACCACCAGAAGGAAGAAGGTGGTGGGCGACAGCAGCGGGAACACGATGGTCCAGAACCGGCGGGTGGGCCCGGCGCCGTCGAGGGCGGCCGCTTCGATGAGCGAACGGGGGATCGATTGCAGCCCGGCCAGGAAAAACAGGAAGTTATAGGAAACCTGCTTCCAGACCGCGGCGATGAGCACCAGGATCATGGCCTCGGTGCCGTTCAGGCGGGGGTTCCAGGCCACGCCCAGGCGCGTCAGCGCCACGGCGAGGATACCGACCGAAGGCGAAAACAGGAACAGCCACAGCACGCCGACCACCGCGGGGGCGACGGCATAGGGCCAGATCAGCAGGGTCTTGTAGAGCCCGGCACCGCGTATGACGCGGTCGGCCATGACGGCCAGCAGCAGCGATACGGACAGCCCGACGACGGCGACCAGGATCGAGAAGACCGCCGTCACCTTGAACGAATCGATATAGGTGGCCTGGCTGAAAAGATCGGCAAAGTTCGCCAGGCCGACGAACGTGGACGACAGCCCGAAGGGGTCTTCGATGTGCAACGATTGCCACATCGCCTGCCCGGCCGGCAGAAAGAAGAAGACGACCGTAATGGCCAGTTGCGGCAGCAGCAGCAGATAGGGAAGGAGCTTGTGGCCGAAAACGACGCGTTTTTCCATGGATGCCATCGATTGCGGCGCGGGATGGCCGCGGACGCATAAAAAACGTGAAACATTTCGGGTAGGGATAATTTCCCGACGCATCGCCCGGCGGGACTCGCCATGTTCAGGCAGGGCCGGATCGCGTTATGGGCGCGACCTGGCCCTGCCTGGGCCCGAAAGCGGCCGCTACTTTACACTTTTTTCGAATTTCTCGAGCAGGTCGTTGCCGCGCTTGACGGCATCCTTCAGGCCCGCTTGCGCATCGACTTTGCCGGAAACGATCTGTTCGATCGTGGCGTCCTCGATTTCGCGGATCTGCGGCAGGTAGCCCAGGCGCACGCCGCGCGATTGCGCGGTGGTTTCGACGTTCAACTGCTTCACGCCGACGTCGGTTCCCGGGTTCTGGGTATAGAAGCCCTGTTTCTGCGTCAGCTCGTATGCCGCCTTGGTCACGGGCACGTAGCCGGTCTGCTGGTGCCACTTGGCCGCCACTTCCGGGCTGGACAGATACTTGAAGAACTTCGTGATGCCCTTGTACACATCGGGCTTCTTATTGGCGAATACCCACAGCGACGCGCCGCCGATGATGGTGTTCTGCGGGGCGCCCTTGACGTCCGCGTAATAGGGCAGGGTGGACGTGCCGAACTTGAAATGGGCGTTTTTCATGATGTTGGCGCGCAGGCCGCTGGAGCCGGTGATCATCGCGCACTTGCCCGAGATGAACAGGGCATTGGGATCGTCGCCCCGTCCGCCGTACATGAACTCGCCGTCCTTGGCCAGCCCGGCCAGGAACTTCAGGTGCCGTACGTGCAGCGGCGAATCGATCGCCAGACGCGCATCCAGTCCGCCGAAACCATTGTCCTTGGTGGCGTAGGGCACGTTATGCCAGGCCGAGAAGGTCTCCAGCTGCACCCAGGACGGCCAGGAGGTGGTATAGCCGCATTCCGCGCCGGCCGCCTTCAGCTTCTTGGTGTCGGCGGCGAGCTCTTCCCACGTCTTGGGCGGCTTTTCAGGATCCAGCCCGGCTTTCTGGAAGGCGTCCTTGTTGTAGTAGAACACCACGGTCGAACTGTTGAACGGCATGGATACGAGCTTGCCGTCCGGCGACGAATAATAGCCCGCCACCGCGCCGATGAAATCCTTGGGGTTGATCGGGTCGCCGGCTTCCTCGGACATTTGCTGCACCGGCTTGATGGCGCCTTTGGCGTACATCATCGTCGCGGTACCCACTTCGAATACCTGAAGGATATCGGGCGCATTGCCGGCGCGAAACGCCGCGATGCCGGCATTCATCGATTCGCCGTAGTTGCCCTTGTAGACGGCCTTGATCTGGTAATCGGGGTTCTTCTTGTTGAAGTCGTTGACGATTTCGTTGACGCGGTCGCCGAGCGCGCCTTCCATGGAGTGCCAGAACTGAATTTCGGTGGCCGCATGCGCCGATGTAGCGGCGAAAGCGGTAAGCAGGGACGCCGCGACGAGCGCGAAGCGATGGGATCGCATGGATATTCCTCCGTGGGTAGCGATGGCTCTTGCCCCGGGGTAGGGGGCAGACAGCCCGACACCATATGAATTGTTTGTGACGAATTCGTGACTGTTACACCGGGCTCCTTCACTGTCAAATAGGACTTCTCCTACGCCACGCGGGGTGATTCAACGGAGCGCGAGGCGCCCTGGCGGCACGCCGCCTCCCGGGCACAGGGATGCCCAAGACAGGTGGGCGGTGTTTACAATCCTGCTCCATGGATAAAAACCTGCATATCGCCTTCATCGGCGGCGGAAATATGGCTTCCGCCCTGGGCGCCGGCATGGCCGGCAAAATTTGCCCCCCGGAAAACTTCCACGCCATCGACATCAATACGGCCGCCCATACGGCCTGGATCGAACGCGGCGCCACGGCGGCCACGGCGCCGGACGAAAGGCTGGCTCAGTGCAATGTCTGGTTCTATGCCGTCAAACCGCAATTCATGCGCGACGCCGTGGCCGCCTCGCGCCCCTGGCTGCGCGATGGCACCCTGGTGATCAGCGTGGCAGCCGGTATCCGCGGCGATGTGCTGGCGGGCTGGCTGGGCGAGGGCGGCGCGCCCTGGCCCAAGCTGGTGCGATGCATGCCCAACACGCCGGCCCTGGTCGGCGAGGGCATGACGGGCATCCTGGCGCTGTCCGGCGTCACCGCCGAAGAACGCCGATTGGCCGAATCCATGCTGCAGTCGGTGGGCAAGGTGGTATGGGTAAAGGACGACGCGGCCATCGACGCCGTCACCGCCTTGTCCGGCAGCGGTCCCGCCTATGTCTTCCGCTTCATCGAGGCACTGATCGAGGGGGGGCGGAAGGTTGGCCTGGATGCCGGGCAGGCGCGCGAGCTGGCGTTGGGTACGCTGTCCGGCGCCGTGCGCCTGGCGCAAGAATCCGAGGACCCGCCGGCCGTCCTGCGCGAGCGCGTGACCTCCAGGGGCGGTACAACCGCCGCCGCGCTCGGCGTGTTCGAGGAAGGCGATTTCATGGGGTTGGTCGCCCGCGCGATGCAGGCCGCCGCCCAGCGCTCGCGCGAACTGTCCGAAGAGTTCGGCAAGGCCTGAGGAACGCTTCCGGCGTTACTCCAGGGCGTAGGGCAAGGGGCGCGGGCGTATCGCGGGGCCGTCGGTACTGCCCAGCCGCAGATTGCCCGCCGCCAGCGCGCCAAGGCTGGTTTCGAACAGGATGGCCGCATCCGCCACGCCGGCCGCATCCACCACGCGCCCGCAGGGTTCGTTGGGCTGCGTGGCGTCATAAATATCCGCGCCGGCCGCGATGGCCGAAGCGTCCTGTCCGGGCACGATGCCGTAAGCCATGCGGCGCTTGACGGTCCCGCGG
The DNA here is from genome assembly GCF_057362025.1 of Bordetella sp. Lineage (NCBI taxonomy): Bacteria > Pseudomonadati > Pseudomonadota > Betaproteobacteria > Burkholderiales > Alcaligenaceae > Bordetella > Bordetella sp. The sequence goes on from NZ_JBMQQZ010000079.1 coordinate 49,336, forward strand.
TAATGGCTGCGCGCGACCACCTCCTGGCCGGGATAGCAGCCTTTGGTGAAGCTGACTCCACCCGCCAAATCCAGGTTGACGGTCTGCGGAATGAACAGGTCCTGCGTGGCCGTGCCTATCCACGGGATACCGGCGGCCAGGTCGCCCGCCTGCCAGATCTGCGGATCGCCGGCCTCCAGCGCCGCGCGTAACCCCGTCGCGGCGTCCCATTGCGCCGGCGAGGCTATCCACCACCAGCGCTGTCCCCGCGCCGACGGCGCCGCGATCCAGGTCCCGCTGGGCAATTCGGCGCGGCGCCATGCCTGGCGCGGCAGCGCGCCGCCGGCAGCCGTCTCCAGCGCGGCCGGCTCTGCATCCGTCCACACGCCGGATACGTGTCCCGCCGTACTCGAGAGCGTCACCTTGGCCCGCAGGACGAACATGCGCAGCCGCTTGAGCAGGGCGTCGGCAACGTCGGCGCGGACCAGGGCGTGCAGGCGCGGCGCGTCGGCGGCACCGGTGGCATCGGGCGTCGCGCGCCACATGACCAGGGTGGCCAGCAAGCGTCCCTTGGCGGTGCAGTAGCCTGCCAGGGCAGCGTTGTCGGCGGCCAGGCCTTGTACATCCTGCGTCAATTGGCCGTGCAGGAACTCGATGGCGTCGGCACCGCCGGCCGAAATCCATTGCAGCGTCGACAGGTCGGCGCGGTGCGCGCGCGGCTCGGGAAGGGAAGAGGAAGCGACAGGCAGGTCAGTCATCGATGTCAGGGCAGGCCACGAGGCCACGCGAAATGCCAAAGCACCGATGATACCGCCGGCGCCCCGGCCGCCCGCTCCAGCCCCTGCCGGCCGCGGGGATTAGGCGCCCACGGCCGGCACCCGCGCCGGTGCGGCGGGCGCCAATCCTTTAAACTGCTGAGTCTCATGAAGAAGCGCTCTGCCTTAACTTTCTTTCTTGCCTTCCTGCTCGTGCTCGTGCTGGCCGCGGCCGCGGCTTGCGCCGCCGGCTGGTACTGGATGCACCATACGCTGCGCCTGCCGGCGGAACGCATCGACTTCGTCGTCGATCCCGGCAGCAGTCCGCGCGCCGTCGCGCGGGTCCTGAACGCCGCCGGCGTGCCCTTGTGGGAAGACGGCTTCGTATGGATGGCGCGCCTGAGCGAGCGGGACAAGCTCATCAAGGCCGGCGGCTACCAGGCCATCCAGGGCGACACCCCCTGGCGCCTGCTGGAGCGCCTCGCTCGCGGCGATATGACCCAGCGCCAGATCACCTTCGTCGAGGGCTGGACTTTTAAGCAGATCCGCCAGGCCTTGCGCGCGAACCCCGATGTGAAGCAGACACTGGGCGACACCGACGACGCGGAACTCCTGCGCCGGCTCGGCTCGGACGCGCCCAGCATGGAAGGGCTGATTTTTCCCGATACCTATGTTTTCACGCCCGGCAGTACGGATTTCGACCTCTTGCGCCGCGCGTACCAGGAAGGGCAGCGGGCCCTGGCCCATATCTGGGCCGAACGGGATCCGGACCTGCCGATCGCCACGCCGTACCAGGCGCTTATCCTGGCGTCCATCATTGAAAAGGAAACCGGAGACACGGCGGACCGTACCCGGGTGGCCGGCGTGTTCATCAACCGGCTGCGCGACGGCATGCCGTTGCAGACCGATCCCACCGTGATTTATGGCATGGGCGACACTTACCAGGGCCGTATCCGCCGCCGCGACCTGCAGACCGACACGCCGTGGAATACCTATACCCGTCCCGGCCTGCCGCCTACTCCCATCGCCAGTCCCGGACGCGCCGCGTTGCTGGCTGCCGTGCGGCCGGCGCATCACAATTACCTGTATTTCGTCTCGCGGGGCAACGGCACCAGCGAGTTTTCCGCGACACTGTCCGACCACAATCGCAACGTATCGCGCTACATATTAGGCAAGGATCGCGCGCCATGACGCTACGCGGCAAGTTCATCACCCTGGAAGGCGTGGACGGCGCGGGCAAGAGCACGCACACGGACTGGCTCGCGGAAACGCTGCGCGGCCATGGCGTGCATGTGGTGACGACCCGCGAACCCGGCGGTACCGCATTGGGCGAGCGGTTGCGCGATCTGGTGCTGCACGAGGCCATGGGCCTGGATACGGAAACCCTGCTGATGTTCGCGGCACGCTGCGAGCACGTGCGCCAGGTGATAGAGCCCGCCCTCGCGCGGGGCGACTGGGTGGTGTGCGACCGCTTTACCGATGCCACTTATGCCTATCAGGGCGGCGGCCGCCAGCTGGGTGCCGAGCGCGTGGCCGTCCTGGAGCAATGGGTGCATCCCGGCTTGCAGCCGGACCGAACCTGGCTGTTCGACGTGCCGCTGGAAGTCGCCCGCGCACGACTGGCGGACGCCCGGGCTCCGGATCGCTTCGAGAGCGAGGGCGCGGCTTTCTTCCAGCGTACCCGCGACGCCTATCTGGCGCGGGCCAGGGCATATCCGTCGCGCTTTCGCATCGTCGATGGCGGCCGCGATATTCCCGCGATACGCGCGCAGCTCGCGACCGACATCCAGGCGCTGGTGGACGCATCGCGATGAGCCTGGCGCGCTTTCTGCCCTGGCAGACCGACACCGCCCGTGCCTGGCTGGCGCAGCGGGACCGTTTCGCCCATGCCTGGCTGATCCACGGGCTGGCCGGTATCGGCAAGCTGCAGTTCGCGTCGGCGGCGGCCGCCAGCCTGTTATGCGAGTCTCCCCGGCAAGGACTGGCATGTGGCGAATGTGCGGCGTGCACCTGGGTCGCCAGCGGCAACCATCCCGACCTGCGGCGCATCCGGCCCGAGGCCATCGCGCTGGAAGAGGGGGCCGAGGCCGCGGCTGAATCGGACGACGCGGAGGCCGCGTCCGGCGCAACGACGGGCGGGGCGGGCACCAAGCGCGCGCCGTCCAAGGACATCCGGGTCGATCAGATCCGGGCGCTGGAGTCCTGGTTCAATACCGCGACGCATCGCGGGGGCTGGCGGGTGGCGCTGCTGTACCCGGCCCAGGCCCTGAACGTGATTTCCGCCAACGCCTTGCTGAAGGTGCTGGAGGAACCGCCCGCGCACACCGTCTTCCTGCTGGTGGCCGATGCGCCGGACCGCCTGCTGCCCACGCTGCTGTCGCGTTGCCGGCGCCTGCCCCTGGCGACGCCATCGCGACAGGTGGCCCTGCAGTGGCTGGAATCGCAGGATATCGGCGATGCCCCGGCGTGGCTGGCCGCGGCGGGCGGCGCGCCTTTGGGCGCGCTGCGCCTGGCGCAGACCGGGGAAAGCGCGTGCCCGCCCTGGCTGGAACACCTGGCCGGGCCGCTGGCGCAAGGGCAGTCCCCCGATGTGGGGGCGCTGGCCGATCTGTTGGATAAGCTGCCCGCCATCGAATGGATCGACGCACTGCAGCGCTTCTATGTGGACCTGATGCTGGCCGGCGTCGGCGCGCCATCGCGTTATTTCCCGGCCCTGGCGTCCGCTGTGGCGCGAACCGCGGCGCGGGCGGACGCGGCGAAGATGGCCGAGGGCGCGCGCTGGCTGACGCGCCAGCGCGCCTTGGCCGGACACCCGTTGAATGCCAAATTGTTCGCCCATGCCGCGCTGCAGCGCGTGGTGCTATCTTGCCAATGAAACATACCCGCCAACGCACCGGCGGTGTCCGATCCACGGCACCCCCGGGGTGGCCACGGCGGCTTTTCCGGCGCGAGGGGCCGTCAAGCGCCATGGACTACTGATATCGCTATGTACGTAGATTCCCACTGTCATTTGAATTTTCCCGAGCTGGCCGAAAACCTGCCGGACATCCTGGAGCGCATGGCGGCGAACCAGGTCACGCACGCCTTGGTGGTCAGTGTCGCCATGCCGGACTGGCCCGGGCTGATGGCGCTGGTCAAGCCGCACCGCAACCTGTGGGCTTCGGTGGGCGTGCATCCGGACTACGAGGACACGCACGACCCTTCATCCGAAGAGCTGGTCGCGCTGGCCGACGACCCCAAAGTGGTCGCCATCGGCGAGACGGGACTGGACTATTACCGGCTGAGCGAGCCGCTGGACTGGCAGCGCGAACGCTTTCGCGTACATATCCGGGCCGCGCGCGACGCGGGACTGCCGTTGATCATCCACACGCGTTCGTCCGCCGAAGACACGCTGCGGATCATGCGCGAGGAAAGGGCGGAGGAGGTCGGCGGCGTCATGCACTGCTTCACCGAGTCCTGGGAGGTGGCGCAGGCGGCCATGGACCTGAATTTCCATATATCGCTTTCGGGTATCGTCACCTTCAAGAACGCCGCGGTGCTGCACGACGTGGCCAACCGCATGCCGCTGGACAGGCTGCTGATCGAGACCGATTCGCCTTACCTGGCGCCGGTGCCGTATCGCGGAAAGCTGAACGACCCCTCCAAGGTGATCCACGTCGCGGAGAAAATCGCGGATCTGAAAGGCCTGCCCGCCAGCGATATCGCGGCCGCTTCTACAGAAAATTTCTTCAATCTATTCAAGAAAATAGAGCGGTAATAAAGAATTCGCTTTAAATGACGGCGCCGGGGACCGCAGGGTGCTCGCGTCCGCTCCCGGGCGGCGCGCCCCAGCCTGATCGCCAGGGCCGGGCATGCGGGCGTCGCCATCGCGCGGCTTCCTGGGGCGATCGCGCAGGCGTGTCCCTTGCTTGGGGATCCTTGGACGCGAACTGCGCTGCCTGTACTTCATAAATTGCCTTCACTTCAAAGCATAAGGGCCTGATATGAAATATGTTTACTCGACGCGGTCGCGCTGCCTTGCCACGCTGGGAACGGCTGCGCTGGTCGCCATCGCCATGCCAGGCCAGTCGCGCGCGGAAGATCCCGCCAATGCGCCCGTCATCGTTGCCAACGATCGCGCCGACGATATCCGCGCGCTGCTGGCCCAGGGCTGGGACCCGAATACGCGAATCAAGGGGCAACCCGCCATCATGCAGGCCATACGCGATGGCGCCTGGCATGTCTACGACTTACTCGCCGCCGACCGCCGCACGGACGTCAACGCCACCAATGACCATGACGAAACCCCGCTCATGTATCTGGCGATCCAGGGCCAGACGCAGCGGGCGCGAGCCCTGATCGCGCGCGGCGCCCACGTCAACCGCCTGGGATGGACGCCGCTGCACTATGCGGCATCCAAGGCGCAGATCGATGTCGCCAAGCTGCTGATGGCGCAGGACGCCATCGTCAACGCGCCCGGTCCGGATGGCACCACGCCGCTAATGATGGCCGGCCTGTCGGGTAGCCGAGAAATGGTCGAGCTGCTGCTCAAGGCGGGTGCGGACGCGACGAACCGCAATCTCCAGGGACTGGATGCCGCCGCATGGGCCGCGTCGGCCAAGCACCAGGAATTGGCCGACGAACTTAGGCAGGCCGCCAACGAACGGGAGGCGCAATTGCGCGGCATGGCGCGCGGCGGCGCCGCGAGGGCCGTGCGTCCGGCATCCTCGCCGTCTCCCGCGCCCGCTGCGGGCGGCGCATCTCCCGCCGTTCCTTCGACCGCACCGCCCGCGGCGCCGGCCCAGGCAGGCAGCAGGGGTGGGGCGGAGTCCACGCTCAAGGGGGTAGAGGGCGTGCAGCTCGATCCGAACGGGGGAGCGCCCGCGCGCTGAGTTCCCTCCCTGGGCGCGCACCCCGGCCACGGCGCGTGCCGCCTCTTGCCGCGTCCCGAGCATAACCCCGGGGCGCTGGGGTCCCGGCGACCTGGGGTGAACCCGATTTGATTGATATTTCGTTGATAATTTATCAACGAAATATTATTATTCGCCCGTCAGCGCATGGCGGAGTCCGCATGCGGGCGTGAACCGGCCAATGTTGCGTGCCGGCGCCGCGCCCGTACGGGCGGCCGCCGTGCGATGTTCCCCTTCCACTTCCCGGGCATCGCTATGAGCGTTTCACACGACCCCAAGCCGCCGATCGCGGCTTCTTCGCACCTGGTCTCGGATCGCGCGCCGGATCTTTCCTCGGTGGAGTTCGGCCTGATGATTGCCGGACATGCGTTCAACCGCTGGATCGTGCGCTGTATGGCGGCCGCCGGCCTGCCGGACCTGACTTCCATCGATGTGATCGTCCTGCATCACGTGTATCACCGGCAGCGCGGCAAGAAACTGGCCGACATCTGCTTCACGCTGAATATCGAGGACACGCACATCGTCAACTATTCGCTGAAAAAACTGGAGCGTCTGGGCGTGGTGCAAGGGCAGCGTAACGGCAAAGAGGTCGTTTACTCCGTCACGCCCAAGGGCAGCGACGTTATCGCCCGCTACGTCGAGGTGCGCGAACGCTGCCTGATCGACGGTCTGCCGGCGGCCAGCAGCGGATTGGAGTTTTCACAGGACCTGGCCAATCTGCTGCGCGGCCTGTCCGGCGTTTACGACCAGGCCGCCCGCGCGGCCACGTCGCTCTAGGATCTGCCAGGGCCGGGCCCTGGTTCTTGTCTTTCTTCCGAAACAGCATGGGAATCGCTATGAAGTGGCAATTTTGGGTCGACCGTGGCGGCACGTTCACGGACATCGTGGGCCGTCGTCCCGACGGGACCACCACCACCGTCAAGATGCTTTCCGAAAATCCCGAGCAGTACCGCGACGCGGCCGTCGCCGGCATCCGCAAGCTGCTCGGCCTGGCGCCGGGCCAGCCGGTGCCCGCGGACCAGGTGGACTGCGTCAAGATGGGCACCACCGTGGCCACCAATGCGCTGCTGGAGCGCAAGGGCGAACGCACGGTACTGGTGACCACGCGCGGCTTCCGCGATGGCCTGCGCATCGCCTACCAGAATCGTCCCCGGCTGTTCGACCGTAACGTCGTCCTGCCCGAAATGCTGTACGACGGCGTTATCGAAGCCACCGAACGCATCGGCGCGGATGGCGCGGTCGTTGCGGCGCTGGACGAGGCCGCGCTGCGCAGCGATTTGCAGGCCAGCTACGACCAGGGCGTGCGTGCCGTCGCCATCGTCTTCATGCATGCCTGGCGCGAGCCGCGGCACGAACAGCGGGCCGCCGTGCTGGCGCGCGAAGTGGGGTTCACCCAGGTTTCCGTCTCGCATGAGGTCAGTCCGCTGATCAAATTCGTATCGCGCGGCGACACGACGGTGGTCGATGCCTACCTGTCGCCCATCCTGATGCGCTATGTGGAGCAGGTCGCCAGCGAGCTGCCCGGTATCCGCCTGATGTTCATGCAGTCCAGCGGCGGCCTGACCGACGCGCATCGCTTCCGTGGCAAGGACGCCATCCTGTCCGGGCCGGCCGGCGGCATCGTCGGTATGGTGCGCACCAGCGAGCTCGCGGGTTTCCGCCAGGTCATCGGCTTCGACATGGGCGGGACTTCCACGGACGTATCCCACTACGCGGGTGAATTCGAACGCGAATTCGAGACCCAGGTGGCCGGCGTGCGCATGCGCGCGCCGATGATGAGCATTCATACCGTCGCCGCCGGCGGCGGGTCCATCCTGCATTTCGACGGTGCGCGGCTGCGTGTCGGGCCGGATTCCGCCGGCGCCAATCCAGGGCCGGCCTGCTACCGGCGCGGTGGCCCGTTGGCTGTGACGGATTGCAATGTGCTGCTCGGCAAGATCCAGCCGGACTTCTTCCCGCGCGTGTTCGGTCCCCATGCGGATCAGCCGCTGGACCGCGCGGCCGCCGAACAGGGTTTCATCGAGATGGCAACCCGCGTCAAGGCCGAGACCGGCCGCGATATGACGCCGGAGCAACTGGCCGAAGGTTTCCTGGAAATCGCGGTGGGCAATATGGCCGAGGCCATCAAGCGCATTTCCGTGCAGCGTGGCCATGACGTGACCGAGTACGCCCTGACGGTGTTCGGCGGCGCCGGCGGCCAGCACGCCTGCCTGGTGGCGGACGCCCTTGGCATGACGACGGTGTTCGCCCATCCCCTGGCGGGGGTGTTGTCGGCCTATGGCATGGGCCTGGCCGACCAGACCGAGATGCGGCAGAAAACCGTGGAAAAGGTCCTGGACGATACCTTGGTGGCCGAGCTCGGACAGGAGCTCGATGACCTGGCGGGCGATGCCGTCGCCGAACTGCGGCGGCAGCACGTCGCGCCGGAGGCCATCGCGGTACAGCGCCGCCTGCACCTGAAATATCGCGGCACCGATACCGCCCTGGAAGTCTCTTTCGGCCCGCTTGCTCAGGCGCGGGCCGACTTCGAAGCGGCGTACCGCCAGCGCTATTCCTTTTTGATGCCGGGGCGCGAGCTGGTCGTGGAAACGATCTCGGTAGAGGCGACCGGCGGCGGCGAGCCCGTGACCGAAGCACCGGTACCGGCGCGCCGGGCGGGACCGCTGGCGGCGCGGCGCGGCGTGCGCATGTACAGCGGCGGCGCCTGGCGCGAGACACCGCTCTACGTGCGCGACGACATGACCCCGGGCGACCTGGTGGATGGCCCGGCCATCATTTCGGAAAAGAACCAGACCACCGTGGTGGAGCCCGGCTGGCGGGCCGAACTGACGCCGCGCGATCATCTCGTGCTGCGCCGGGTACAGGCCAGGCCGCAGCGGCGCGCCGTCGGCACCGAGGCCGATCCGGTCATGCTGGAAGTATTCAACAACCTCTTCATGTCCATCGCCGAGCAGATGGGCTATCGGCTGCAGAATACCGCCTATTCGGTCAACATCAAGGAGCGCCTGGACTTCTCCTGCGCCATCTTCGACGACCAGGGCAACCTGATCGCCAATGCGCCCCATATGCCCGTGCACCTGGGGTCCATGGGGGAATCCATCCGCACCGTGATGCAGGCCAACGCGGGGCGCATGAAACCCGGCGATGCCTACGTCGTCAACGATCCCTACCATGGCGGCACCCATCTGCCCGACGTGACCGTCATCACGCCGGTCTTCGACCGTGCCGGCCGCGACATCCTGTTCTACGTGGGCTCGCGCGGCCACCATGCCGACATCGGCGGCACCACGCCGGGATCGATGCCGCCCGATTCGCGTACCGTGGAAGACGAGGGCGTTCTTTTCACGAACTTTCAACTGGTACGGGATGGCGAGTTCCGCGAAAAGGAAGCGCGCGACATCCTGGGGTCCGGCAAATGGCCGGCCCGCAACCCGGACCAGAATATCGCCGACATGCGGGCGCAGATTGCCGCCAACGAAAAAGGCGTGCAGGAATTGCTGCGCATGTGCGACCACTTCGGCCTGGATGTGGTGCGCGCCTACATGGGCCACGTGCAGGATAACGCCGAGGAAGCCGTGCGCCGCGTGATTTCGGTGCTGAAGGACGGCAGCTACGAGTACCCGCTGGACAACGGGGCCGTGATACGCGTGGCCGTGCGGGTGGACCGGTCGGCGCGCAGCGCCGTGGTGGATTTCACCGGCACATCGCCGCAGCTGGACAACAATTTCAACGCGCCGGGCGCGATCGCCGTCGCGGCGGTCCTGTATGTCTTCCGCACGCTGGTGGACGACGAGATCCCCTTGAACGCCGGCGGCCTGAAGCCCCTGGAGATCATCGTTCCCGCGGGCTCCATGCTGCGTCCCAACCCGCCCGCGTCGGTCGTTGCCGGCAACGTCGAGACCTCCATGTGCATCGTCAACGCGCTGTATGGCGCGCTGGGCGTGCTGGCCGCCAGCCAGGGCACCATGAACAACCTGACGTTCGGCAATGCGCGCTATCAGTACTACGAGACTATTTCCGGCGGTACCGGAGCGGGACCCGCGCGCATCGACGACCCCACGGATACCCGGCACGGTTTCGACGGCCAGTCCGTGGTGCAGGCCCATATGACGAATTCGCGCCTGACCGACCCGGAAGTCCTGGAGCTGCGCTTCCCGGTACGTCTGGAATCCTACGAAATCCGTCATGGTTCCGGCGGCAAGGGACGCTATCGCGGCGGCGACGGCGGCATCCGCAAGCTGCGCTTCCTGGAGCCCATGACCGCGGCGATCCTGTCGAACAACCGCCGTTACGCGCCATTCGGGCTTCAGGGGGGGCAGCCGGGGCAAATGGGGCGCAACTACGTGGAACGGGCCGACGGGCGCATCGAGCCCCTGGGCCCGCAGGACAGCACCGCCTTGCAGGCCGGAGATGTCTTCGTCGTCGAGACGCCGGGCGGAGGAGGTTTCGGAGAAATTTAACGGTGCCGGACTGCCTTTGAGGGGATACAGCCGCAATCGGCTGCGTTAACATCCATCCCTTCGGCGTGCCGCCTACCCGCGGCACGCCTCGCAGCCCGTATCCCGGGCGCCGCTCAACAAAGGAGAGTCGAACATGCTCAATAAGAAATTCGCCGCGATGATGGCCGGGATGTCGGTGGCCTGGTTGGCCATGGCCGCGCCCGCCTCCGCGCAAAGCGACAAGGAACTCGTGGTCGCGACAGACACGGCTTTCGTCCCTTTTGAATTCAAGCAGGGCAACACCTACACCGGCTTCGACGTCGACCTGTGGGCCGCCATCGCCAAGCAGCTGCACCTGAAATACAAGCTGCAGCCCATGGACTTCAACGGCATCATCCCCGGCCTGCAGACACGGAACATCGACGCCGCGCTCGCGGGCATCACCATCCGTGACGACCGCAAGCAGGTCATCGATTTCTCCGACCCCTATTACGAAAGCGGCCTGTCCATTCTCGTCAACAACAGCAACTCCGACATCAAGAGCGCCGCCGACCTGGCCGGCAAGACGGTGGCTGTGAAGACGGGCACGGCGACGGTGGACTACATGCAGAAGAACGTCCCGTCGGCCAAGCTCAAGCTGTTTCCCAACATCGACAACGCCTACCTTGAACTGGCCACGGGCCGCGTCGACGCCGCCGTGCACGATACGCCGAATGTCCAGTACTACGCCAACACCGCCGGCAAGGACCGCGTGAAGGTCGTCGGCAATGTCAAGAGCGGCGATTTCTACGGTATCGCTTTCCCCAAGGGCAGCCCGCTGGTCAAGGAAGTGAACAAGGCGCTGGCCGACCTCAAGGCCAACGGCGAATACGACGCCATTTACGCCAAGTGGTTCGGCAAGAAGGCACAATAAATCCTCGTTGACGGGGTCGCCGGGCGCGCATTGCGCGTGTCACGCCGGCGGCCCGCTGAGTCTTCCGTTTCACCCGCCGCGGCCGCGCCGCCTATTCCGATCGCCACGCCGATCCGGACGCGGGTTCCTATCTACAGGGGAAACATGTGAATTTCGATTGGTCCGTGATCTGGGCGGCCCTGCCCAATCTGCTCGACGGAACGGTGATGACGGTCAAGATCACCTTCTGGGGCCTGTTGGGCGGATTCGCGCTCGGCGCGCTGGCTGGCGTCATGCGTGCCTATGCGCCGCGCTTCCTGGCCACCCTCGCCGTGATCTACGTGGCCGTGATCCGCGGCACGCCCATCATCGTGCAGGTGATGTTCATCTACTTTGCCTTGCCGCTGATCGCCAGCGGCCTGCGTATCGACGCGCAGCTGGCCGCCATACTTACGCTGATGATCAATTCCGGCGCCTACATCGCCGAAATCGTGCGCGGCGCGCTGCTTTCCGTTCCCAAAGGCCTGCGCGAAGCCGGCCAGGCCATGGGGTTGCCGTTCCACAAGATCCTGACTCACATCATCGGGCCGGTTGCCATACGGCGCATGATTCCCCCGCTGGGCAACCAGTGCATCATCAGCCTGAAGGACTCGTCGCTGTTCATCGTGATCGGCGTGGCCGAACTGACCCGCCAGGGGCAGGAGATCATGGCCAGCAACTTCCGCGCTGTCGAAATCTGGTCCGCCGTCGCGGTCATTTATCTGATCATTACCGGCCTGATGGCCGTGGGCCTGCGGATCGCCGAGAAGAGGATGCGCATCTTATGAGCATGGTTGAATTCAAGAACGTTACCAAGCGCTTTGGCGCGTCCACCGTCCTGAACGGCATCACGCTGAATATCGATGCCGGTGAAGTCGTTGTCGTGGTCGGGCCGTCGGGCTCCGGCAAGTCGACCTTTCTGCGCTGTATCAATGTCCTCGAAACCATCCAGGACGGCGAGCTCCTGGTCGGCGGCCTGAGCGTGAAGGGCTCGCCCGCCGAGGTGCGCGAAATCCGCCGCGAGGCCGGCATGGTTTTCCAGCAGTTCAATCTGTTCCCGCAGATGACCGCGCTGGAAAACGTTATGTTCGGCCCCATTCATACGCGGGGCGCCTCGCGGGCACAGGCGCGTGCGGAGGCCCAGGCCCTGTTGGCCAAGGTGGGGCTGGAGCAGCGCATGCAGCACTATCCGTCGGAGCTCTCCGGCGGTCAGCAACAGCGCGTGGCCATCGCCCGCGCGCTGGCCATCAAGCCCAAGCTGATGCTGTTCGACGAACCCACGTCGGCACTCGATCCGGAATTGCGGCACGAGGTGTTGAAGGTCATGCGCGACCTGGCGGAAGAAGGGATGACCATGGTCGTGGTAACCCACGAAATGGAATTCGCCCGCCGCGTGGGTAGCCGCCTGATCTTCATCGACGGCGGCAAGGTGGCGCACGACGGCAGCCCTGAAGCACTGCTGTCCGATCCGCCCAGCCAGCGCCTGAAGGATTTCCTGCAACACGTCGCGTAATCGGCGCCACGAAATTCCTGGCGGATCCGCCCGGTTCAGATTTTTCGGCTTTTTGCGGCGCGCAGCGCGCCGCAAACTGAGCCGTTCCAATAGTCGAACCGCGGATCAGCCATGCCAGGAAATTTCGTTTTCAAGCCACGCCTTACCGATACGTATTCGTCGCCTTCGTCGCGTCCGAATATTGTCACGCGACCTCCGATTCCAAACGCAGCCGGTTCCGGTGCCGGTGCCGGCCTTGCGTCTCCCGCTGTCGCGATCGCCGCTGCCGCCGGTGCGCGGCCCCAGGTCAGACCGGTGATTAAACAAGCGCCGGCGCCCAAGAAATATGTTTCGAGTACCCATTACGCCCGCTACATCCTGTGGCAGGGTCGGCAGAATTCCGAGTTGATTATCGAATCGCATGGGCTGCGTGTCATCGACGAAAAGTCCCATGTCCTGCCTCCGGCCATGGCCCTGCATTTCTACGGACCGGACGGCGCTGCCCTTTGTACTCCGACGATCGATTATGCGTTTCTGCAAAGAGGATTGGCGGAATATACCTACGAACGGATCCGTGGCGGCCAGACGTATCCGGATTACTTGCTGAGCAAGTTCGAGCTTGCCCCGGAAAGAGGAAAGCACGCACTCTATAACAGTTTCATCAATTGCCTGGACCACTACGACGTATTGTCACTGGAGCAATTGGACGACAACGGCGCGCCGGAAGCGTTGCGGCTGTCCGAGGTTATCGCACATCTGTATCGCCAAGGGCATCGGTACTCAAAAATACACTGCATTTTCTGCCGCAGTATTTCCGAATACGATATTCGGCGCGATCCCGCGCTGCGGAATTTGGTAAAGCCCGATTACGCGCCATTGCCCGCCGGCAGGTAGCGCTTTCGCCGCCCACAGCGGTTGAACAGGGGGCGCCGGTGGGACGGGGCGCCGTTTCGTCGGCGCCGCATTTCCCGGTGCGAGAATATTCCAATTTGCGCCGGCCAGGGGGCGATGCAATATGGAAGTTCTTACATCACCCAGGCGTTGTCAAATACATGTCGGACTTCCTCGAATACGGTCAATATCGCCTTTGGCGCGGCTTAAATAATCTCGAATTGATCATTTCTTCTCACGGTGCTCGGCCGCTGGCGGGAGGGCGGGAGATATTGAACGGATTTCGCAAGAGAACCGTTCCGGCGGGAACGGAGTTGCATTTTTATGGTCCGGACCGCGCGATACTGAGCACCGGAGACATCTACCAGATGTTCATCCTGCGTAATATGGCCAACCGTCCGTACCGCATCAAGACAGGCGGGGAGCCTTTTGTCGATTATCAGTTAAACAAGTTTCAGGGCGAATTGGAGACCTACGAGACGGTCCGCCAGTGCTTGGGTAGGTACGATGTCGTCACGATCCGACATCGTCCCTGGAAAGTCGGATTCGACCATATGATGCTTTCGGAGCTGCTGACGGACCTGGAACGGCGCGGCCATCGATACGCCAGGATCCATTGTGTCTTCTGCCGTTCGTATGTCGCGCCTTTCGATGTTTTCCTGGACAGGCCCACGCACAGGGCTCGCTGATGTCTTCGGGTGACATGGCGGTTCACGCGCTGCCGTGTCCGTGCGAGGCCGTCCGACTGCCTGGCCGACTGCCAGGCTGGTCCCTATCGGGCGCTGTATGGAGGCAGCACAAGGGGCTGCACCGCTGGGTACTCCGCTTCGGTCAATCGCGACAGGGATCGGCAAAAAAAGCAATGTATTCTTTTATACCTGTGCTTCTTCAGGCGCAGGTGCTCCAGAAGTTCGGATAACTGCACCCTGTCTGTCCAATGTTCAGCCGGCGTTGTCTCTATCGTCACTACGTCGTAATAGGGCAGGCATTTCCGGACATGGTCGAATGTCTCGATGTCGCCCTGGAATTTGGTCAGCAGGTAGTCCGAACAAGTCTGGCCGGCACGAATGATCTGATACGGGCGCTTGTAAATCTCTTGCTGGATGAATGCGCTATAAATATTCACCGTCACGACCGATGCGTAATCCGGTCCGTAGAAATGAAGCGCCATCCCTTGCGGTATCACGTTCTGGCGTCCGAATACGCGGGTGCCGTGCGACGAAATAATAAGCTCGGAATTCTTTCTTTGCCCTTTCCACAGGAGATATCTTCCATAATGGAGCGGGCGGCCGGGAATATAGTCCCCATCCGGCAGGGAAGGGAAGCGGGCCAGAATATTGGTGGGACGGGAAAAGTGCCGGGATGGCGGCGGGCGCCGGTTGTGCTGGACCGCGTGCGGGGGCGGTACCAGCCCCGGCACCGGTGGATAGCCCTGGCCCGGCCGCGGCGGTGCCGCGAATCCTTGCATCGGTACGTTGCCGAGTCCCGGCCGGGGCGGCGCCCAGAGATTTGCCACTGGCGGAACGCCCTGGCCCGGACGCGGTGGCGCCTCGAGTCCCGAGAAATGCGGATTGCCCGGACCTGGCGCCGGTGGCAGGCCGAACCGGCGGGGCGGTGCCGCCAGTTCCGGTATGTCCGGCTGGGCGTGGGTTGGCCGCGATGGTCTTCCCAGATTCAAAATATCCGAGAGACGAGGAGGTCTGAAAACGGGATTCGGCATAAGGGATATCCAAAAAGGGGTCCCGCCAGGGTTGTTGCCTACGGGCTTGTGCTGAAAAATGCACGCTTCCAGGAACACGTATGGACGCGCGCATTCGAGAGACCCCATTTTTAAGAATGCCGGATTTCCCAATAAGAGGAAAAATCTGAACAATCGGATATATGTAGGCTGTGTGGTTTGCTCACGACGGCAGGGCTTGTTTTTTTTGAGTCTGCCATTTCCACGAGCTTGATGGATTCCGATCCCAAGCCTGAGAATTCCCGATGCGGAATCGATAAGCTCCGATCCTGCGTCCGACGAATTCCGATTATGACTCGACAGATAAGTCTGGCCGAGTGGGCGGGACTGGGGGTCGTGGGGAATCAGGCGCCGCGCGATGCGCGCCGGGACCGTATCGGCCCTTTCGGATCAGCCCTTTACGCGGACGATCTTCTGCACCTGCGGTACATGCCGGATGGCGCGTATGACCTGAGCCAGATGCTTACGGCTGTCCACCTGCACGGTGACGTGCAGCGATACCGTGGCCACCGCGTCATCGTGCATGGTGACATGCACGATGTTGGCGTCGGTCGCAGTGATCTCGGCCGCCAGTCGCCCCAGTACGCCCCGTTCGTTGCGGGTGACGATATCCAGCCGCGTGGACAAATGCTTGGCAGTCTGCGTATCCCACGCCACATTGATCCAGCGTTCGGGCTCCCGGGTGCGCTGCCGGGCCGCGACGGGACAGTCCGCCGTATGGACGACCAGGCCATGGCCCAGCCGCATGCCGGCGATGATCGGGTCGCCGGGCAGGGGGCCGCAGCAAGGGGCCAGCTGGACGGCCTGGCCTTCGTTGCCCTGGATCAGGATAGGCGCGCTACGGGCCGCTGTGATTTCGTCCACCGCGGCCGCGGTGGTGGCGATCAGTTCGTGCTCCGGCGCGAAACGCCGCGCGACGACGGCAGCCAGGCGCTTGCCCAACCCGATGTCGGCCAGGATCTCATCGCGCGAGCTTGCGCCGCTGCTGCGCGCGAGTTTTTCCCATTCCGGATCGTCGGCGGGCGGCAGCGAGAGATGCAGCTCCTGCAAGGCCTGGGTCAACAGGCGTTCGCCGAAAGCGACGGATTCCGCGTATTTCACCGTGCGCAGGTAATGGCGGATTTCGGAGCGCGCGCGTCCGGTACGCACGTAGTTGAGCCACTGCGCATTGGGACGGGACGCCGGCGAGGTGATGATCTCGACGGTATCGCCGCTGGACAGTTCCGTGCGCAAGGGAATGAATTCGTTGTTGACCTTTGCCGCCACCGCCTGGTTGCCGATGTCGGTATGGATGGCATAGGCGAAATCGACCGGCGTGGCTCCGCGCGGCAGCGAGATGATCTTGCCTTGCGGGGTGAACACGTAGACGGCGTCCGGGAACAGATCCACTTTGACGTGTTCCAGGAACTCGCCGGAATCGCCCGTCTGGCTTTGTATGTCCAGCAGCGATTGCAGCCATTGGTGCGTGCGCTTCTGCAGATCGTTCAGCGAGACGTCGGCGCTTTTGTACAGCCAATGCGAAGCGACGCCTTCCTCGGCGACGTGGTGCATGTCGCGGGTGCGGAACTGGAACTCTACCGGCGTGCCGTAGGGTCCCACCAGGGTGGTGTGCAGGGACTGATAACCATTGACCTTGGGGATGGCGATGTAGTCCTTGAACTTGCCGGGCACCGGCCGGTATAGCTGGTGCAGCGTACCCAGCGCCAGATAGCATTCCGGCAGCGTATGGACGATGACCCGGAACCCATAGATGTCCAGGACCTCGGAAAAGGTCTTTTTCTGGTCCACCATTTTGCGGTAAATACCGTACAGCGTTTTTTCGCGGCCGCTGACTTCGGCCTCGATGCCCGCCGCGGGCAGGGCCGCGCGCACGGCGTCCTCGATCTTGCCGATGACTTCCCGGCGGTTGCCGCGCGCGGCCAGGACTGCCTTGTACAGGACCTGATAGCGATTGGGATACATGGCCGCGAAGCACAAGTCCTGCAGCTCGCGGAACAGCAGGTTCAGCCCCAGGCGATGCGCGATCGGCGCGTAGATTTCCAGGGTTTCGCGGGCGATGCGCCGGCGCTTTTCCGGCGCCACGGCGTCCAGCGTGCGCATATTGTGCACGCGGTCCGCCAGCTTGATCAGGATGACCCGCACATCGCGAGCCATCGCCAGCAGCATTTTGCGAAAGCTTTCCGCCTGCTGTTCGGCCTTGGTCGCGAAATCCAGCCGATCCAGCTTGGACAGGCCGTCGACGAGTTCGGCCACTTCGGGGCTGAAGCGTTCCGCCAGCTCGTGCTTGGTGACGCCCTGGTCTTCCATGACGTCATGCAGGAGCGCGGCGGACAAGGCGTTGGCGTCCAGCTTCCAGCCCGCGCAGATTTCCGTGACGGCGATCGGATGGGAAATATAGGGCGCCCCGCTGGCGCGGAACTGCCCCAGGTGCGCCTGGTCGGCGAAGCGATACGCTTCGCGCACGCGCTCGACGTCTTTCGGGTCCAGGTATTTGCCGATGATTTCCGTCAGCGGCGCGAGGGACGCGATGGGCGCGGTGGCGGGGGTTTCGGCCGCCTGCTGGACCGCCGCGGCAATGGGCGAAGGCGCGGTTTTACCGGACTTGCGGCCAGGCCGGCGGCCCAGGCGCGAACCCGCGCGCAGCGCGGCCAGCAAACCGGTAGAGGCGTATTTCAGTGCGGGGAAGGCCATGCGCGCCACCTTCCGACCGCGATCAGGTCGGTACTTTACGCAGCATTTCGGAGCCGGTCAGCCCAGAGGCGATTTCGCGCAGCGCGGTCACCGTGGGTTTGTCCTTGCTGTCCAGCCGCGGGGCATGGCCCTGCGCCAGTTCGCGGGCGCGATAGGTGGCGGCCAGGGTCAGCGTGAAACGATTCGGAATGTGGGTCAGACAATCTTCAACGGTAATGCGGGCCATAGTGGGTCACCTGAGATACGACAAACTGATGAAAGGGAAGCGAAGCTGCGCCCTGGAGCTCAGTGGGGCGCCGAGATACCCAGTTGCGAAAACAACTGGGCGTGGCGGACTGCTTGAGAAGAGAAACGCAACCTTGCCGCATTGACGATCTGGGTAAGTTCCGTCAACGCGGTGCTAAATTCTTGATTAATAATAACATATTCGCATTCGGGCGCGTGGGCGATTTCGCCGCCGGCAGCCAGCAGCCGACGCGCGATGACGGAGTCGGAATCCTGCCCGCGCGCCTTCAGGCGGCTTTCCAATTCGTCGATGGACGGCGGCAGAATGAAAATGCCGATCGCGCCGGGAAAGCGTTGCCGGACCTGCCGCGCGCCCTGCCAATCGATTTCCAGCAGTACGTCGTGCCCGCCCCGGGTTGCCTGAACAATGCCGTCAACCGGGGTGCCGTAGTAATTTCCGTGCACTTCGGCCCATTCCAGCAAGGCGTTATCGTCGCGCATGCGTTCGAAATCCGCGACGCTGACGAAGCGGTATTCGCGCCCGTCCAGCTCACCCGGTCGCGGCGGGCGAGTCGTGCAGGACACGGACAGGCGGATCACGGCGTCGCGCTGTAGCAGCGCCCGGACCAGGCTGGATTTGCCGGCGCCGCTGGGCGCAACGACCATAAAGACATTTCCGGGCGTGGCGGGGATTCCGGCGGATGCGGGCATGGCGATCGACTGTCAAGGAAACGTGCGGGCTACCCGCCGTCCGCCGGCGCGCGCAGCGCAACGGCAACCGGGAGTACGGGCGAGACGTGAAGGATAACAAATCGTCGCAGGCGGGGGCCATGGGGTAGGATGCCCGGTATTTTCATATGGCTTCCGACAGGAGACGAGCATGAATCAGAACGGCAGGCGGGGCGAGGGCAAGGTGGCGGTGGTGACGGGGGCGGGAAGCGGAATCGGCCGCGCGGTCGCCCTGCAACTGCTGGCGGAAGGCTATCGCGTGGCCCTGGCCGGACGCAGGTCCGAGGCGCTGGAGGAAACCCGCGCCGCAGCCGGCGCCGATGCTCAGGCTGCCCTGGCGGTGCCCACGGACGTCTGCAGCGAGGAGTCGGTTCGCCATCTGTTCGACGAGACAAAGCGTGTTTTCGGGCGGCTGGATGTGCTGTTCAATAATGCGGGACGCGGCGCGCCGGCCGTGCCGATCGAGGAATTGCCGGTGGAAACCTGGCGCAGCGTCGTCGATACCAACCTGACCGGTATGTTCCTGTGCGCGCAGGCGGCGATCCGGATCATGAAAGACCAGCAGCCGCGTGGCGGGCGCATCGTCAACAATGGCTCGATTTCCGCGCATGCGCCGCGGCCTTACTCGATCGCGTACACCTCGACCAAGCACGCCGTGACCGGCATGACCAAGTCGATCTCGCTGGATTGCCGCCAGTACGACATCGCCTGCGGGCAGATCGACATCGGCAATGCGGCTACCCCGATGACCGACCGCATGGTCGCGGGCGTCCTCCAGCCGGACCATACCGTTCGTCCCGAACCCCGCATGGACGTCGCGCACGTGGCGCAGGCCGTGGCTTCGATGGTGGCCTTGCCGCTGGATGCCAACGTGCAATTCATGACCATCATGGCCACCAAGATGCCTTTCCTGGGACGGGGCTGAGCGCCGCCGGCGGTCCTGACTTGCCGCGGACGGCCCCGCGGGGGTTCGGATCGGGCCCGTGGTAGGCCGGCGCGCCGGCGGGGCCGCTACGCGTGGGCGTCAGCGCGTGTTCGAGGCGACGACGGCCGCGCCGCCCTTGGGCCCGATATAGCGGCGCGCGCCTGTGAAGCGCTTGGCCCAATAGGCGCTGTCCAGGGTATCGATACGTACCGTTTCCCCGCGCGTGGGCGCGTGGACGAATTCGTTGTTGCCGATATAGATGCCTACATGCGAGGTCTGGTTACGCCGGTGGGTACCGAAGAAAACCAAGTCGCCGGGTTGCAGCTGGGCCGCTTTCACGGCGCGGCCCTCGGCTCGCTGATCGCGGGCCCGGCGCGGCAGCTCCATCCCGGCCACTTCCCGGTAGATGAAGCTGACCAGGCCGCTGCAATCGAAGCCGGTCTCGGGATCGTCGCCGCCCCAGCGATAGCGGGTGCCCAGCGCGTCCAGCCCAGCGGCAACCACGCGGTCGCGCAGCGAGGGAACGGTAGGCAGGTCGGTTGGGGAAAGGCCCTTGAGCGAGCCGAAAGCGTCTGACGAAATCATCGCGCCGGCAGTGCCGGGCAGGGTGGCTAGGGCGATGGTCAGTAAGGTGGTCGGTAGCAGGAATCGAGAAAAAGCAAAGCGTCTCGTCGGCGGCGTCATAACTTCACTTCAGAATGCGGAGTGGAATGGCGTGGCTTCAACTGCGTTCAAGCCGGCGGATGCGGAAATAGTTCGCGAGACGGATTATATAACGGAAATATTTCTTACATTTGTCGGGAAAATCCTGCTATCTCGTCCATCCTGGGCAATTCGTCACATCCCGTTTGGGTGCTTGAAGGTCGCCCCAAAGCACATCTCGGCGACCCAAGGGTAAACCCTGGTTTGTCCCGGATTTGGATGGCAGCCCGGTGTCGGCCAGGCCCTTCAGCGGCTTTTCATGGCGCCGATGAGCGCGTTTCTGCTATTGCCGTCACTTGGGTGAAAATTCGCCGAAGAAGACAGCAGGAAAGCGGGAAAGCAGGAAATCCGCCATGCGCGAAGCGCGGTGCCGAAGCGCCGCGCCCCGGGGAGCAGAGCTTCCGGTCAGAAACTTCCCCGCAAGCCCACCATCACCGCGCGGCCGCCCTCTGGCGCGATATCGCGCAGGACCGAGGTCGCATATCGGATCTCCTGGTTGGTCAGGTTGGTGCCTCGCAGATAGGCCTGCCATCGCGTCTTGTCGACGCGGAAGGAATAGGTAAGGTCGGCATCCAACTTGTAGTACCCGTCCGTACTGTCGTCATTGTCGGGGTGGCGATGCTGGGCGAAGGCCTTGGTAAACGAGACGCCCGCGCCCCAGGCGCCGTAGGCGTAGTCCAGACCGAAGCCCAGGCGCAGCGGCGGAATGCGCGGCAGCGGCTCGCCGGTGTCGCTGTTGCGGGCGTTGGTGTAGTCGCCCGAGAGCAGCAGGTCCAGCTTGTGCGCCCCCCGATCGAGCACCCGGAACGAGCTTTCCGCCTCGAATCCGAAGAAGTCCGCGGGGACGCCCCGGTATATCGCCTGCGATAGCGCGTCGTCGGAGCCTTGCGGCACCACGTTGCCCTCGTCGTCGACGGACAGCCCCGTATTGACCTCGGTGATGTAATTGCGGAAGTGGCTGTAGAACACGCCGACGCTGCCATGATGCGGTCCTTCCTTGAAGCGCAGACCCAGGTCGGCCGAGAAGGAGCGTTCCTTGTTCAGGGCGGGATCGCCGATCAGGTATTGGCCGGTCGCGTCATGCGGTCCGTTGGCGTAGAGCTCGTAGAAGGTCGGGGCGCGTTCGGTATATGACCCGTTCGCCGCCAGCGACCATACGCTGTCGAGCTTGTAAATGGCGCCCAGGGCCAGGCTGCCCGCGGTGAAATCGCGCTGGGAGGCCGCATCGAATTTTTCGATACCGCCCGCGGAAGGTGTAAGCCTTGTGTATTCCATCCGTCCTCCGACGCTAAGGTTCAGGCGGTCGGTAACGTCCCACTGCTCCAGGTCGAATAGCGCGAAGGAATCGGTATTCGTAGTCGGCACGAGGCTTTCGTCGCCCAAAGCGGAAAACCGGCTCTGGCTGACCTGTATCCCCAGCGCGCCGTGCAGCGGACCCAGGTCGCGATGTTGGGCTTCGACGCGCGCCTCGTAGCCATGGTTTTTGAAGGTGGTACCGGTGACGCCGTCGTCCACTTCGCGATGTCGGTAATCGGTGTACGCGAAATCGAAGCGCACGCTTTTGAAGGGGCCGTCCAGGTCTTCGATTCTGCCGGTGGCGCCGAAGCGTTCCTGGCGCATCTTCAAACGCACCGTATCCTCCGCTACCGAACCATAGTCGGAGTCGTAGCCGCTATAGGAAAGCCCGGCGTAGCCGCTGTCCCCCGTCCACGCCAGGCCCAGCCCGCCGCCATGCACGGAGCCATCGCTATTGGGCAGGCGACCGCGCGGTTCGTCGGTGTCCGGATCGTCCTGGGCACGCAGCGCCGCGGAGCGGGCAAAGCCGGGGATACGCAGCTCATCGGTTTTGCGGCCGAAGGCGTCAGCCCGAATGGCGAAGTTGCCGTCGCCGCCTTCGATCTGGACGGCACCCGACCGGCTGTCGTTCGCGCCGCCCCAGTCGCCCTGGACCTGACCGTGTATGCCCTGGACAGGCTGGGTCGGGATGCGGCCGTCGATGACGTTGACCACGCCGCCCACGGCATTGCCGCCGTAGAGCAGGGCCGCCGGACCGCGCACGATCTCGATACGGTCGGCCGTCATGGGGTCCAGCGGCACGGCATGGTCGAACGAGAGCGACGAGGCATCGATCGAGCCCAGGCCGTTGTTCATGATGCGGATGCGGTCGCCGTCCATGCCGCGAATAATGGGGCGTCCCACCATGGGGCCATAGGTGGTCGTGGAGATTCCGGGCAGGCCGTTCAGCGTCTGGCCCAGCGTATCGGTACGGCGCAGATCCAGGCCGGTGCCTTCCAGCACGGTCGTCGGCGCGGCCACTTCGCTGCTACCCAGCGGGTTACCGGTGATGATGACGGTGGGCAAGGTGACCGCGGGTGTCGGGGCGGGTTCGAACGCGCCTTGCGACCGCGCGGACGGTGCGGCGGCCATTGCCAGGGCGGCGCTCAACGATAGGGCCAGCGGGGTGGGGAGAAAACGGCGCAGTGCGGCGCCGCGCGGCTCCTGAATGGGTAGGGTCGTCATGGTTTTTCGAAGGCAAAAGGAATCCCGCCGCCGCGGAAAGCGGCGGAAGTGTCGGGCCTCGATGAGGCGCGGTACGGGTCGATACGCGACACGATGCGCGGCCGGATGGCCGCGATGGTGCGTTCGGCGCTAAGTGTTGGCGTTCAGCCGGCGCGGCGGGGCGCGCGGCAGGATCCATGGCCGCCCGGCGGCAAGGTGCGAGACGGGAAGTCGCGTGGCAACGGGGATTGCCGGCGAGGGCGCGGCGTCTGCCTGCACCGGATTGGGCAGGACATGATCCAGGAACTGCCATTCATCGCAGGCATGGCAATGCGCCGCCGCGCCATGTCGGTCGGGGCCGTCGCCCTTCGGCTCCGCGGCGCCGGCGGATTCCAGGTGCGACATGGCGTGCCATGTCGCACCCGCCGGGGCAAGCAGCACGGCCAGCCACAGCCAGAGCAGCGTGGCGGCGCGTATCGCCGGACGCCGTCCGAATGAGGCCAAGGCGCGGTTTGCCTGCGGCAAGGTTCTTTCCCCGTGTGTGAATGGCCGGCTTTGGAATGGCTGAGCAGCCGGCTTGTCTATTTATGTAATGATATATTATTTCATATCAGATTCGGCAGAAATGTGAACGCCGCGGCGGAAAGCCGCCCGCCGGCCTGTATGGTCCCCGGCCATGATCGTCCGACCTAAAGCCCATTGGTTCCGGATGCTGTTCGCCTGGGAAAACTCGGTGCAGAACACCATCCTGGCGCCCCTTGCCATCATCGTGGCGTTGTCGCTGGCAGCCGTTTGGGGTTATCGACGCAGCGACGCGTTCTTCCTTTGCCTGAGCCCGGTGCCGTTTTCCTTGATCGGGGTGGCGCTGGCCATCTTCGCCAGCTTCCGCAACAACGCCTGCTACGAGCGGTACTGGGAAGGCCGCAAGCAGTGGGGCGCGCTGACCGCGACCACGCGCGATCTCGTCCGCTTCGCCGTGACGGTACCGCGCCACGCCGGGGCGTCCTCGCCGCCGTCCGACGCGCACCCGCAGGCGCGCCATGCGGTTACGCTGCTGACGGCTTTCGTACATGTCCTCAAGCATCAGTTGCGCGGTACCGATCCGGCCGAGGCGTTGCGCGCCCTGATGGGCGACGCCCAGGCCGGCGAGATCCTGCGGCTTTCCTATCGTCCGCATCATTTGCTGCTGCGCGTGCAGCGCCAAATGGTGCGCTGGCATCGGGATGGCGGCCTCAGCGACGTCCTGCTGGCCACCGGGCTCGCGCATCTGGACAAGTTGACGCAGGCCGCCGGCGCGTGCGAACGCATACGGGGCACGCCGGTGCCGTATCCCTACGAAGTTCTGCTGCACCGGACGACGTACTTCTACTGCGTCCTGTTGCCTTTCGGCCTGGTGGAAAGCATAGGATGGGCCACGCCCATCGTCGCCGTGTTCATCGCGTATGCCTTCCTGGGGCTGCACACCATCGGCGGGGAACTGGAGGATCCTTTCGGACAGGATGCCAACGATCTGCCGCTCGATGCCTTGACCGTCCATGTGGAACGCGCGATGCGCGAGGCGCTGGGCGACGATGCCTGGCCTCCCGTGCCGGTTCCGGACGCGCGCTACCGGTTGGATTAAGCCTGGCGGCGGATCGTCGCGTGAACCGGCGCGCGTGGATCACCGCCTGAACCAGCGCACGGACAACACGCATGCGATGGCCAGCAGCAGCCCGGCGGCCGCGGCCAGCAATGCGCTGATTTCGGTTTCGCGCCGTTCCAGCGAAAACCGCGTGCTGAGGTTCCTGTATACTTGGCTGAGGTCCGCGGCCGACCCTGCCTGGAAATATTCGCCTCCGGTCATCTTGGCCACGGCCCGCAGGGTGGTCTCATCCAATTGCATGAAATACGACCAGCCGTCGCCGCCTACCGTCCCCCCCTGCTGGGTGCCGAAGCCCACGGTGTAGATGCGCACGCCGCGCTTGGCCGCCATGCGCGCGATATCGATGGGGTCCGGGCCGGTGGTGCGGCGCCCATCGCTTAGCAGGATGATCGCGCCGTTGCGGTATGAGCCGGGCTCGCGGGGAGGGCGATCCTGCTCGCGCTTGAGCGCGTCATTGACCGCGCCCGTGCTGTCCACGGGAGGGGCGAAGGGGCCGAAGCGGGATGCCGGGTCGTTGAGCAGCAGGGATTCGAGCTCCGCCCGGTCGTCGGGAAACAGGGTGGCCAGCGCCACAATCAGGCCGCTGCCGGTCGCGGTGGCGCGCTGCAGTTCGAAGCGATCGATGGCGTCGAGCATGTCCTGGCGGTTGTCCGTCGGCGGCTGCACCACCGTGGCCGCAGCCGCGAACGCGACGATTCCCAACCGTACGCTGGCCGGCAGATCCTTGATGAAATCGCGCGCCGCCTGTTGCGCGGCGCCCAGGCGCGTGGGCTGCACATCGGTGGCTTCCATGCTGCGCGACACATCCATGGTCAGCACTACCGTTAGCGTATCGGCGGGCAAGGTAACGGTGGCGCTGGGGCGTGCGCAAGCCAGCAGGGCCGCGCCCAGCGCCAGCCAGAAAAGGAAAGGAGGGACATGTCGCCGCAGCCGCTGCCTGGGCCCTATTGCGGTGCGTGCGAGCACCAGGCTGGGATAGATCACCGCGGCTTTCTTGCGCCGCGCGAGCACATAGAAATAAGCCGCCGCCAGCAAAGGCATCACCAACAGCAGCCAGAGCAATTCCGGCCAGAGAAACCGCATACAGTTCTCCTTGGCGCGTGGATGCGACGATGGTACTGTACTTCCACGACGAGGCGGAATTCCGGTGGCAACGATGAAAAGGGTTGCGATCTACGGATGGGTAGCGGCGGCGGTCGCGCTGGTTTTCGTTGCGGGCTTGGGCACCGCCTGGCTGATGCAGCCGAAGTTGCGGGTGTTGACGCAAAAGGATATCGACGCCGCGGTCCTGCACACGCTGCAAACAAAGTCACTGCCGTCGCGCACCGCACGAGCCGCCGAAGCGGTGCGAGCCTCGGTGGTGGAAATCGTCGGGTACCCCGGGGCGGACGAAAAGCCCGCGGCGGCGGACGGCCAGGGCGATCCCAAGCCGGATCCGCAAAGGCAGGCCGCGCCCGCCCAGCCCAAGGCCGCGGTGCCGGACGGCGGCAAGACCGTGCCACCCGATGCGGGCAAGCAGACGCCCGCCGACCCGCCGGACGGCGACAAGGAAACGCCGGCAGAGAAGGGCGAGGCCGTCAACATCGGTTCGGGCGTGGTCGTCACCGACAAGGGCGTCATTCTGACCAACTATCACGTCATCGCGGGTGCGCGCCGCTTGAAGGTGCGCTTCTACGATGGCCACGAGTCCGATGCCTCCGTGCTCGGCGTGCAACCGGAAAAAGACCTGGCCGTCATCCGCGCCACGTCGCTGCCCGATGACCTGCCGGCGGCTACGCTGGGTTCCAGCCGCAACCTGGCGCCGGGTGACGAAGTCGTCGCCGTGGGCTTTCCCTTCGGCATCGGGCCATCGGTGTCCGCCGGCGTGGTGTCCGGCCTGAACCGCGACTTCGTGTCGCCTGAAAGCAAGCAGGATCTCGATCATCTGATCCAGTTCGACGCGGCCGCGAATCCCGGCAATTCCGGCGGACCGCTGGTGAATATGGACGGCGAGGTGGTGGGTATCGTGACCGCGATCCTCAACCCCACCAACAGCAAAACCTTTCTGGGCATCGGCTTTGCCACGACCATCGAAAGCGCCGGCAGCGCCGTGGGTATTTCCCCCTTCTAGACGTGGAGGCGTATGAACGACCAACCCATGAGCGCTGCGGACAGCGCCAATCTGATGGAACGCCTGCTGTACGAGGTGAAGCGGGTGGTGGTCGGGCAGGACCACTTCCTGGAGCGGGTTCTGGTGGCCATACTCGCGCGCGGGCATTTGCTGGTGGAAGGCGTGCCTGGCCTGGCCAAGACCCTGACGGTGAATACGCTGGCGCGCACCATGCGCGGCTCGTTCAAGCGCATCCAGTTCACGCCCGACCTGCTGCCGGCGGACCTGGTGGGTACGCGCATGTACAACCAGCGGACGGGCGAATTTTCCACCGTGCTGGGCCCGGTGTTCGCCAACCTGCTGCTGGCCGACGAGATCAATCGCGCACCGGCCAAGGTGCAAAGCGCCTTGCTCGAAGTCATGCAGGAAAGGCAGGTGACGATTGCCGGCGAGAGCCATCCGGTGCCGACGCCGTTCCTGGTCATGGCCACGCAGAATCCGATCGAGACCGAAGGCACCTATCCCTTGCCGGAAGCGCAGATCGACCGCTTCATGATGAAGGTGCTGGTGGGTTATCCGACCGAAGAGGAAGAGGTCGTTATCGTCAATCGGTTCACCGGTCCGCCGATTATGGTGAATCCCGTGGCGATGCCGGCACAGTTGGCGCGGCTGCAGGATGAGTGCCGCAAGGTCTATACGGATCCCGGCCTGATCCAGTACGCGGTTCGCGTGGTGGCGGCGACGCGGTCGCCGGCCCGATGCGGCCTGGCCGATATGGCGCGCTACGTGTCCTTCGGCGCGAGTCCGCGCGCCAGCATAGGGCTGATCGACGGTGCGCGCGCCCTGGCTTTCCTGCGTGGCCGCGATTATGCGCTGCCGGAAGACGTCATCGACCTGGTGCCGGACATCCTGCGCCATCGCCTGGTGCTTTCCTACGAAGCGCTGTCCGATGGCGTAAGCGCCGACCAGCTTATCGACCGCATCCTGCAGGCCTTGCCGGCGCCCGAGCGCCCGCTGGAATCCCATGTTCGGGTGGCGCAGGCCTAGCGGGCGAACGGCCGCCCAGGGCGCATCGGCCGATGCGCCGCCAGGCATGTCCGCCGGCGGCGCGCAACGCCGGGCGGACGCGCTGATGCGTCATCTGGAGTGGACGGTCGTTCGCCATTTGGACGGTTTGCTGCAGGGCGACTATCGAACGCTTTTTCGCGGTTTCGGCATCGACTTCGCCGATCTGCGCGAGTACAAGCCGGGTGATGACGTGCGCTACATCGATTGGAACGTGACTGCGCGGGTGCAGACGCCCTATGTGCGTGAATTTCAGGAGGACCGCGAAGTCGCCGCTTGGTTCCTGCTGGACCTGAGCGGATCGGTGGATTTCGGGTCGGGCGATGTGCGCAAGCGCGCGCTGCTGGCCGATTTCACCGCGGTCATGGCGCGCCTGCTGACCCGGCATGGCAATCGGGTCGGCGCCATGCTGTACAGCGGTCAGTCCGATGCGCGTCCGGTGGTCGTACCGGCGCGGTCGGGGCGGCGGCACGTGCTGCATCTGATCGACCGCATGCAGGCGATGCCGTCCGCCGCGCGTGGCGAGACGCGCCTTGGCGACCTGCTGGACCATGCGCGCGGGAGCATAAGCCGGCGGTCCGCAGTCTTCGTCGTGTCGGATTTCATCAGCGCGCCGGGCTGGGAGACGTCGCTGGGCCATCTGGCGCGGCACCATGACGTGGTCGCGGTGCGCCTCATCGATCCGCTGGAATCCGCCTTGCCTGACCTCGGCCTGCTTGTGCTGCAGGATGCGGAGACCGGCGAGCAGATGCTGGTCGATACTCACGACGCCGCATTCAGGAAGCGTTTCGCCGAGGCGGCCGCCGCGCGCGATGCCGGACTGCGCGATGCCTTCGGGCACGCCGGTGTGAGCTGTCTGTCCCTGGTCACCGACGCCCGTCTGGACCTTGTGCTGCTGCGTTTTGCGCAAGAGCGCCGGCGGCCGGGCGGGGCGGCCAAAGGCGTGGCCCGGCCCGCGACCGCGGGAACCGCGGATGTGGCGGGCGCCGCGTGGGACCGCGCGCGAGCGGGACGGATGGAGGGCAGGGGCGTAGCCGCGGAGGTACGGGCAAGCCGCCCGAATGCCGTGCGGGGCCTGTCCTGATTTCGCCGTGAGCGCCGCCATGAACGATTTGCCCTCCATCAGTTTCCTCTGGCCCCGGATGTTGTGGCTACTGGTGTTGGTGCCGATCCTGGTGCTGCTGTACGTATGGCATGGCAGGCGCCGGGCGCGCGCCGCCGTCCCGTATCCCGCCTTGAGGGCAACCGGCTTTGCCACGGGGAAAGCTGCGGCCTGGCGCCGCCACTTTCCCGCGGCGCTGACGCTGCTGGCCGTCACGTCGCTGTTGATTGCCGTGGCGCGCCCGCAGGCCTCGTTGATGCTGCCGTCGCGCCTGCAAACCCTTATTCTCGCCATGGATGCCTCGGGCAGCATGCGGGCGGAGGATATCAAGCCCAACCGCATGCAGGCTGCGCGCCAGGCCGCCAGGATACTGATCGACGCACAGCCGGCGGATGTCAGCGTGGGCGTCGTGTCCGTGGCGGGTACGGCTGCCCTGGCGCAGGCGCCGAGCCGCAGGAAGGAAGATGTCGTCGCCGCGCTGGACCGGCTGCAACCGCAGCGCGGCACGGCGCTGGGCAACGGCCTGATCATCGCGCTGGTAACGCTGCTGCCCAAAGCGGGCATCGACGTCGATGGTTTCATGAACGACAGCGCCAGGGAAGAGAACGCCAGGCCGGCGCAGCGGCCGGAAGCCTCCCGCAATGGTGCCCGTGGCGGACCCGATAATGGCGCCGCCCTCCGGCCCCTGCCCCGCGAAGGCGATGGTGCCAAGCCGGCGCCGGACAATGTCGGCGCCATCGTGCTTCTGTCGGACGGCGAAAACAATACCGGCCCGGAGGCGATCCAGGCGGCTCAGGTCGCCGCCGAATATGGCGTGCGCATCTACACCGTGGGCATCGGCACGCCGGATGGCGTTGTCATTACCGTGGACGGCTGGTCTTCGCGCGTGCGCCTGGACGAAGCGGTATTGAAGAAGGTGGCCGATATCACCGGTGGCGAATACTTTCGCGCCGAGGACGCGGATGCGCTGAAGAAAGTCTACGGCACGCTCAGGGCACGGCTGGCCTTCGATAGGCAGGACCTGGTCGAAATCACGGCGCTGTTCGCGGCGCTCGGCGCGCTGCTGGCGGCTTGCGCGGGGTTGATTTCGCTATGGTGGTTCGGGCGCGTGCTGTAACGGAAAACGGAGAAGCGCGCATTCGGCTCTTCTTTCCGGCGGGCCCATGATGCCGGGTACGCGCCCCGGCCGAGCACCGCGCTATTCGATGTTCTGCGCCTGTTCCCGCATCTGCTCGATCAGCAGCTTCAAGTCCATGGCCGCGCGCGTAACGTCGACGCTGCCGGCCTTGGAGCCCAGCGTGTTTGCCTCGCGGTTCATTTCCTGGAACAGGAAATCCAGACGCTTGCCGGCGCTGCCGCCGCCACCGGCGCGTTTGGCGGATTTGCCGGCGGCGTCGGCGTTGTCATCGGCCAGGATGTGGACGAGCTCGGCCAGATGCGAGCGCAGGCGCGATAGTTCTTCGGCTACGTCGATGCGCAGGGCGAATAGATTGGCTTCCTGCGACAGGCGTTCCGTCAGCTCCTGCCCGGTGATGTGGGCAAAGCCGCCTGGAAAGGCCGCCTCTACCGTTTCGCGCAGCTTGGCCGCCAGCTTTTCGCGATGATCGGCCAGCAACTGCGGCAGGTGGCGCTCGACGTCCTGGACGATTTTCTCGATGCCGGCGGCACAGTCGCGCATCATCGCGGCCAGGCGTTCGCCTTCGCGGGCACGGGCGTCCTGCAACTGGACCAGCGCGTCGCGCGCGGCCTGCATGCCGGCGGCGCCCCAGGCCTGCGGATCGAGGGCATCGTTATTGCGCTGGCCGGGCCAGTTGAACAGCTCCACCAGCCGCGGCGATTCGGTTTCCGGCAGGATCTGGCGGGCTGCCTGCAGTTGTTCGGCCAGGCGTTGCAGCCATTGCGTATCGAGGCGGTCCAGGTCCGCGGCCGCGTTGCGGGTGTAGTTGACGCGGACTTCGACCTTGCCGCGGCCCAGGCTGGCCGTGAGCAGCTCGCGCAGCGGCGATTCCAGGTGCCGCAGATCGTCTGGCAAGCGGAAATACAGGTCGAGGAAACGGCTGTTGACGCTGCGAAATTCCAGCGACAGCGAGCCTTGGTCCAGGTCGGCGCGGGCGCTGCCGAAGGCGGTCATGCTTCGTATCATGTTCAATACATCCTGAAGGGGCGGTCGCGAGGCGAACGATGCCCGCAGAATAACCCGAAGGGCGGGCGGGCCGCCCCGTACAATCGCTGCCGACCTCATCGACTGGAGATATCCGTGACCTCATCCGCATCCACCCCGGTCCGCCATTCGGGCCGCGCGCCCGACGAGCTGCGGCCGCTCTCGCTGACGCGCGGCTTTACGCGCTACGCGGAAGGATCCGTATTGATCAAGGCCGGCAATACGCATGTGCTCTGTACCGCCAGCGTGCTGGACAAGGTACCGCCTTTCCTGAAGGGCCAGGGGCAGGGCTGGGTCACGGCCGAATACGGCATGCTGCCGCGCGCGACGCACACGCGCGGCGACCGCGAAGCGGCGCGCGGCAAGCAGTCCGGACGAACGCAGGAAATCCAGCGCCTGATCGGCCGCAGCCTGCGGGCGGTCATGGACATGACCGCGCTGGGCGAGCGCACGCTGCATATCGATTGCGATGTCCTGCAGGCCGATGGCGGCACGCGCTGCGCCAGCATCACCGGCGCCTGGGTGGCGATGGCCGATGCCGTTGCCTTGCTGATGAAGCGGGGCGACCTGGAATCGAGTCCGCTGCGCGATCACGTCGCCGCGGTATCGGTGGGCATGGTCGGCGGACGTCCGGTGCTGGACCTGGACTACGAGGAAGACTCCGGCTGCGATGCCGACGTGAATGTGGTCATGACGGGCGCGGGCGGCTTCGTGGAGGTGCAGGGCACCGCCGAGGGCGTGGCGTTCAGCCGCGCGGAACTGGACGCGATGCTGGGCTTGGCCGAGCGCGGCATCGGCGGGCTGGTGCAGGCGCAGAAGCAGGCGATGGCTTGACGCGCCACGCGGGCCACCGCCCGCCGGCTGCCGGCGTCACGGCCTCGCAGGCAAGGCGCAGGCGGATCGCATGACACCCGGATGACGATCGCGGCGGGCGCCGTCCCCGGTCCCGCCCAATGTCAAGAAACTGCCATTTGACCGCAACATAATCCTTACCAAATGTGTTTTGCCCCCAGGGGCACGTAGGTGGGATGCGATGCGGAACAAATTGACTGTGAATCGGGCGTTGACGATCGTGCTGGCGCTCTTCGTGACGCTGTTCGTCGTGGCAGGGGCGGCGGCCATCGCGCTGTTGCGCGAGAACCGCGCGTGGGTCGAAGAGCTGGGACGCGACAATATCGAGCGCGCCAGCGAACTGGGCAACGTCAGCAGCGGGGTGTTCCAGGCACGTGCCGCGCTGGTGGACGCGAAAACCTATATGGAAGGCGGCCGCATCCCCGAGCGTGACCGGATGCTGGCCATCGCCGATCGTTTCCTGGGCGATGCGCGCAAAAGCGTCGAACGGCTGCAATCTCAGGCATATACCAATTCCGAGGGCAAGCCTCTCTATGACGCCGCGATGCAGGCCTATGCCAGGCTGGTGGACGATTGCCTGGCGCCGATGCGCAAGGCAATCCAGGGGTTCAACGGCGTGGAAGTGAATCGCTTGAACGACCAGGTGCTGCCTGGTGCCGCCGAGGCCTACGTCAAGGCGGAAGGCGCGTTCCAGCGCTATACGCGTGCCCAGGGCGCAGCCGCCATCGTCGAGGTGGCGCGGATGCAGGATGCCGCCGTGTATAGCGCGGCAGGCCTGGCGGTTTTCGTGCTGTTGCTGGCCATCGGTATACGCCTGGTGTTGCGGCGCTCGCTGCTGGAACCGCTGCGCGATGCCGGCGGCCACTTCGACCGCATCGCCGACGGCGATCTGACGCGGCCCATCGATAGCCGCGGAGACAACGAGATCGGTGTCCTGTTCTCGGCCATGAGCCGCATGCAGGCCGGTTTGTCCAACGCCGTCGGCACGGTGCGCGCCGCCGTGGACGACATCCATGCCGATATGCGCGCCCTGGCCGCCGGCGGCGTCCGGCTGTCCGAACGGACAGCCGAGCAGGCCGGCATGCTGCAGGAAACCGCGGCCGGCATGTCCACCCTGGCGCAGACCGTAAACGCTACCTCGGAAAACGCCGAGCAGGCCCATGCCCAGGCGCATCGCGTCGAGGCGCTGGCCGAGCAGGGCGCGCAGGCCGTGGATCGCGTGGTCGGGCGCATGCGCGATATCGCCGAAAGCGCGCGCCGCATCGGCGACATCGTGGGCGTGGTCGACGGCATCGCGTTCCAGACCAATCTGCTGGCCTTGAATGCAGCGGTCGAGGCGGCGCGTGCCGGCGAAGCGGGCCGCGGGTTTGCGGTGGTCGCCGGCGAGGTGCGCACGCTGGCCCAGCGCAGCGCCAGCGCCGCGCGCGAGATCAAGTCCCTGATCGCCGACTCGGCGGATCACGTCGACGCGGGTGTGCGCGAGGTGGGTTCGGCGGGCGAGACCATCGGCGCCATGCGCGAGGCCGTCGCCCGTGTCACCGCGCTGGTGAATGAGATATCCCAGGCCGCGGCCGAACAGGCGGCAGGCATCGGCGCGATGCACGAGGCCATGTCGGGCCTGGATCGCAACACGCAGGAGAATGCCGCGCTGGCGGAAGAGACGGCCGCCGCGGTGGCGGCGCTGGAGGGCCGTGCCGAACGTCTGAACCGCACGGTGGCGGTATTCCGCCTGGGCCGCGCCGAAGACGGCGCGCCACCGGCCGCGCGGCGGGCTGCCGACTCAGCCGCCGCCGTCCGCCACGTAGGGCTCGACAACGAGCGGAACGTTTCCGTGCTTGACCTGATGCTTGACGCGGGCGGCGGCGGACGCAATGTCCTCGGGGCGGATGCGCACGCCTGACTGCGGCGCCACGCGCAGCGCGCCGATACTGAGCGTGACGAACGGGAACGAGCGCATGACGCCGTAGCGGTCCTCGGCGGCGATGCCGCCGCGCGCGCGGCCGTCGTCGTCGTACAGGTCCACCGCGTCCTCGTTGAAATCCCGGATGATGCGATCGGCACGGTCGCGCCAATCGGGACTGCGGAACAGGATGACAAAATCGTCGCCGCCCACATGGCCGACGAAATCCCGCTGCGGGTCGCAATGGTTGCGGATGACCGTGGCGCACAGCTGGATCATGTCGTCGCCGCGCCAGTAGCCGTAGACGTCATTGAAGGGCTTGAAGTGATTCAGGTCGCAATAGCAGGTGACGAACTCGACGCCGCCGTCCAGCAGGCTGCCGATATGCTGGCTGATCGGAATATTGCCCGGCAGAGAGGTCAGCGGGTTGGCGTAGCGCGCGGCCTCGATGCGCATTTCGGTGACCGAGCGCACCAGGGCCTCGCCGGTGCCCAGTCCGTCGTAGTTGCCGTCGCGCGTGATGATGAAACCGTCGACCAGGTAGCGCTGGTCGTCGGATACCAGCACGTGGCTAAGCTGGTCGATGGAGGCATGTACGTCGACCAGGACCGGCCGGTCGTTCATGAACGTCGTGCAGGCATCGCGTCCGAACAGCTCGCGCGTGTAGCGCTGCGCGTAGTGTTCCGTGAAGTCGCGCCGGTTGATGATCCCCAAGGGGCGATTATCGTCGTCCACCACCGCAACGGCATGCATGCCCTTGTGCCCGTCGAAAAGGCGATGCACGTCGTCGTTGGTATGGCGGCTGGGGGATACCGACGGCGCCTGGACGCGCAGCGTGGCGGCCGTCGCGCCCGGCGCCCGGGTGGCGACGCGCGACGGCGACCGCGCGCTCAACACCTGGCTCACCTGGGGCGAAACGTCGCCGCTCAGGCGCGTTGCGGGATACCCCAGGAACCAGCCCTGCGCGTAGCGGATGCCCAGGTCGCGCACCATCGCCAGGTCTTCGGCCGTTTCCACGCCCTCGGCCACCGTCGGCGTGCCCAGGCACTGCGCCACCGACAGGACCGCGCGCACCAGTTTCTGGCGGCGCTCGTCCTGCGCGATGCCGTGGAAAAAATAGCGGTCTATCTTGACCAGGTCCGGCTGGGCTTCCGACCATAGCTGCAGGCTGGCATGGCCGACCCCGTAGTCGTCCAGCGCCAGCCGTACCCCGTGCGCGCGCAGCGTACGCAGCATTGCGGTCAGGGTGCGCACGTCCGGATGGAGGGCGTCATGCTCGCTCAGTTCGATGACGACACGGCCCGGCTCGATCGTGCAGGCAGCCAGCAGGCGGGCCGGCATGGCATCGCCCCACTGTGTCCAGAAATGCAGCAGGGCGGAAGCGGACATGTTCAGGAAAAGACTGCTGCCGGCCGGCGCCGCGTCCTGGAAGCCGCGCAGGCCGCTGGTGGCGCTGGCGTGTTCGACCAGCGGATGTACGCCGTGGCGGCGGGCTTCCCCGAACAGGGCCTCGGGCATGTGCAGGTCGGTGTCGCTGGGGCCGCGGATCAGGCTTTCGTAGCCGTAGACACGGCCGTTCGCCAGGTCGATCACCGGCTGGAACAAGGGTACCAGTCGCCCGGAGCGCAGAATCTCGTCCAGCAGGCCCGGAGGAGGCAGGACCGCACTGGAGCCGGCGGCCGGGATAGCGGGGTGTACAGACGCGTGCATGCTTTGCCACCGGGTGAAGAGCGCTTATGGTGAGCGGCCCATATTGCGCGGGCGTTTCAATCTGTGTCTTGCCGCGCGGGCGATACACTACCAGTTTGGCTCTCGAATCGCACCGTTGGTTACAAATACCATGTCCTCCGACTTCGTTCCCGGCCTCGACCGCGTGGTGCTCGCCTCCGGCAACGCGGGCAAGCTGCGTGAGTTCTCCGCCCTGTTCGCCCCGCTGGGCATCGAACTGATCCCGCAAGGCCAACTGGGCGTGCCCGAATCGCCCGAGCCGCACTGCACCTTTATCGAGAATGCGCTGGAAAAAGCCCGCCACGCCAGCCGGCTGACCGGTCTGCCCGCGCTGGCCGACGATTCCGGCCTGTGCGTGGATGTCCTGGGCGGCGCGCCCGGCGTGTATTCGGCGCGCTATGCCAGCCTGGAGGGCGGCGAGAAATCCGACGCCGCCAACAACGCGCGGGTCGTGCGGGAACTGGCAGGCCAGCCGGACCGGCGCGCCTGTTATATCGCCGTCCTGGCGCTGGTGCGGGCGGCGGACGATCCCCGGCCGCTGTTGGGCGAGGGCGTCTGGCTTGGCGAAATCGCCGATACGCCGCGCGGCGATCACGGTTTCGGCTACGATCCTTATTTCTATCTGCCCGATCTGGGCAAGACGGCCGCAGAACTGGCTCCCGCCGACAAAAATGCCATCAGCCACCGCGCGCAGGCCCTGCGCGAACTGCTGGCCAAGCTGCACCGCGCCACCCGCTGAACGCGCAACACCGCATGCCCATTACCATTCCCATCCGCCCGGCCGCCGCGGCGCCCGCCGCGCGCGGCGCGTCCGGGCTGACCAGCCTGCCGCCCTTGTCCGTCTACGTCCACGTGCCCTGGTGCGTGCGCAAATGTCCCTATTGCGATTTCAATTCGCATGCGGCCGAGGGCGAAATCCCGGAACGCGCCTATCTGGACGCCTTGCGCGCCGATCTCGAACAGGCCTTGCCGGGGATCTGGGGCCGCCAGGTGATTTCCGTCTTCATCGGCGGCGGCACCCCCAGCCTGTTGTCGGCCGCCGGCCTGGACGAATTGCTGGCCATGCTGCGGGCCTATCTGAACCTGTGGCCGGACGCTGAAATCACCATGGAGGCCAACCCCGGTACCGCGGAGTCCGGCCGTTTCCGCGACTATGCGGCCAGCGGCGTGAACCGGCTGTCGCTGGGCGTCCAGAGCTTCGATGACGCGCAACTGCGGGCGCTGGGGCGCATCCACAACGCCGACCAGGCGCGGCGCGCCATCGACATGGCGCAGTCCGCCGTGTCCCGGATCAACCTGGACCTGATGTTCGCGCTGCCGGGACAATCGCCGCGGGATTGCGAAGCGGATGTGCGGGAAGCGCTGTCGTACGGCACGGAACATCTGTCGCTGTACCACCTGACGCTGGAGCCGAATACGGTCTTCGCCAAGTATCCGCCGGGCAACCTGCCCGACGACGATACGGCGGCCGCCATGCAGGACGCCGTGGAAGCCCTGGCGGCCGGGGCGGGCCTGGAGCGCTATGAGGTCTCTGCCTATGCGCGCCCCGGCGCCCGCTGCCGCCACAACCTGAACTACTGGGAATTCGGCGACTACCTGGGCATCGGCCCGGGCGCGCACGGCAAGCTGTCGTTCCACGACCGTATCCTGCGTGAGGCGCGCACGCGCCACCCGGAACGCTGGATGGCGGCGGCGATGGCACGCGACGGTTCGCACATCGCCGAGACGCGCGAGGTCGGCAGGGACGAGCTTCCCTTCGAGTTCATGCTCAATGTGCTGCGCCTGAAGGAGGGCGTGCCCACCAGCCATTTCGGCGAACGCACCGGCCTGTCGCTGGCAGCGATCGCGCACCAACTGGAGGCGGCCGTCCGCAAGGGCCTGCTGGATGCGGACCCGACGCGGCTGAAGGCAACGCCTCATGGTTGGGCGTTCCTTAACGACCTTCAAGCACTGTTTTTGAACTGATGCACCAAATCGGCGCCTATATGCCCCATGATGGGCACCATATTGGTGCAATATTGACCCATCGCCCCGGCGGTACGCCGGATCACCCTCGGGATTCCCAGGGTAAAAGATGGCATGGTTGTTGCTTTTTAGCTGAGTGCCAGTCGAGTTGCAGCGCTCGACCCTTTATCAAACGGAGATGACATGGCAAGCCCTAAAGAAGTCCTGAAACAGATTGCCGACGCGGAAGTCAAGTTCGTCGACTTCCGTTTTACCGATACCGCCGGCCGCGAGCATCACGTCTCGGTGCCGTCGCACGTGATTGACGAGGACAAGTTCGAAAGCGGCCATGCTTTCGACGGTTCTTCGATCCCGGGCTGGAAGGGTATCGAGGCGTCCGACATGCTGCTGATCCCGGACGCCACCACCGCGCGCATCGATCCGTTCATGGAAGAAACGACGCTGATCCTGACCTGCGACGTCGTCGAACCCTCCGACATGAAGGGCTATTCGCGCGATCCGCGCTCGCTGGCCAAGCGCGCCGAAGCCTACCTGAAGTCTTCCGGCATCGGCGACACCGCCTACTTCGGTCCCGAGCCCGAATTCTTCGTTTTCGACGGCGTGACGTGGAACACCGACATGTCCGGCACCTTCGTCAAGATCAAGTCGGAAGAGGCCCCGTGGTCCACCGGCACCGAATTCGAAGGCGGCAACCTGGGTCATCGTCCGCTGGTCAAGGGCGGCTACTTCCCCGTGCCCCCGGTCGATTCCTTCCAGGACATGCGTTCGGAAATGTGCCTGCTGCTGGAGCAGCAGGGCGTGCCGGTCGAAGTGCACCACCATGAAGTCGCGGCTCCCGGCCAGCTGGAAATCGGTACCAAGTTCAGCACGCTGGTGCAGCGCGCCGACTGGAACCAGGTCCTGAAGTACGTCGTGCATAACGTGGCCCATGCCT
This sequence comes from Bordetella sp., assembly GCF_057362025.1. Lineage (NCBI taxonomy): Bacteria > Pseudomonadati > Pseudomonadota > Betaproteobacteria > Burkholderiales > Alcaligenaceae > Bordetella > Bordetella sp. The sequence continues at coordinate 87,659 of NZ_JBMQQZ010000079.1, forward strand.
ATGGCAAGACTGCCACCTTCATGCCCAAGCCCGTCGTCGGCGACAACGGTTCCGGCATGCACGTGCACCAGTCGATCTGGAAGGACGGCCAGAACCTGTTCGCCGGCAACGGCTATGCCGGCCTGTCGGAGTTCGCGCTGTACTACATCGGCGGCATCATCAAGCATGCCCGCGCGCTGAACGCGATCACCAACCCCGGCACGAACTCCTACAAGCGCCTGGTTCCGCACTTCGAAGCGCCGGTCAAGCTGGCCTACTCGGCCCGCAACCGTTCGGCCTCGATCCGCATTCCCTACGTCGGCAATCCCAAGGGCCGCCGTATCGAAACGCGCTTCCCGGATCCCCTGGCCAACCCGTACCTGGCTTTCTCGGCCCTGATGATGGCCGGCCTGGACGGCGTGCAGAACAAGATCCACCCGGGCGATCCGGCCGACAAGAACCTGTACGACCTGCCGCCGGAAGAGGATGCCAAGATCCCGACCGTCTGCTCGTCGCTAGATCAGGCCCTGGAAGCGCTGGACAAGGATCGCGAGTTCCTGACGCGCGGCGGTGTCTTCACCGACGATATGCTGGACGGCTATCTGGCGCTGAAAGAGCAGGAAGTGCAGCGTCTGCGCATGACGACGCATCCTGTCGAGTTCGACATGTACTACAGCCTGTGATTGCCGGCTGATTTCCCGGTGCACGCAGGGGCGGACCGGGGCGCCGGTCCGCCTGTATGCCGCCCCGGGTGATGAAGATGAATGTAGAAGCCTTCGAACTGCTTGCGACATCGGTACTGCTGGTGAACGAGCAGGGGTGCGTCGAATATGCCAATGCGGCCGCCGAGGATATGTTCGGCCGCTCGCGCCGCCAGTTGGGCGGACAGCAGGCCGCCGGCCTGTTCGACGACCGCGAGGCCATGCAGTCTTCGATCGACCAGGCGAAGGCCGGCAACGTTGCCGACGTTCGCCAGGTCACCTCGCTGCGGCGCGGTGGCGATTCCGTCAGCGTGGTGGTGACCACGGTGGCCCTGATGGGGCAGGCCTGGCCCGTGCTGATCGAGGCGCGCGAGATCGAGCTGCGCGTGGCCGCCGATCGCAATCACCGCCTGGTCGACGAGATCGAGACCCACCGGCAGTTGCTGCGCAACCTGGCGCACGAAGTCAAGAATCCCCTCGGCGGCCTGCGCGGCGCCGCCCAGTTGCTGGAGGGCGAATTGCCCGACCCGTCGCTGGCGGAATATACCCAGGTGATTATTTCGGAGGCCGACCGCCTGCAGGCGCTGGTCGACCGCCTTATCGGGCCGCAACGCGTGCCGTTGCACGCCCGTCCCGTGAATATCCACGAAATCTGCGAACGCGTCAGCGCGTTGATCCAGGCCGAGTTCCGCGACGGACTGGCCATCGTGCGCGACTATGACGCGTCCATGCCCGATTTGCAGGGCGACGCGGCGCGGCTGATGCAGGCCGTGCTGAACGTAGCGCGCAACGCCGCGCAGGAGCTGTCCATCCAATCCGCGGGCGACGATGCGCCGGCGCCCCAGATCACGCTGCGCACGCGCGTGGCACGGCGCGTTATGCTGGCGCATCGGCAGCATCGGCTGGCCGCGGTCCTTTCGATTATCGACAACGGTCCCGGGGTACCGGAACATATCCGCGACCGTATTTTCCATCCGCTCGTCACCGCGCGCCCCGGCGGCACGGGCCTGGGACTGAGCCTGGCCCAGGACTTCGTGCAGCAACACGGCGGCATCATCGAATTCGAATCCCGACCCAGGCATACGGAATTCCGCCTGGTCCTGCCGATGGAACACGCATGAAACCTGTTTGGATCGTAGACGATGACCAGGCGATACGCTGGGTACTGGAAAAGGCCCTGGCGCGCGCGGGTATAAACACCCGCAGCTTTTCGCAGGCCAACGACGTGCTCAGCGCGCTGGAAGGGGACGAGCCTGCGGCGCTCGTATCGGATATCCGCATGCCCGGCGGCAGCGGGCTGGACCTGCTGCGGCAGATCAAGGAAGGCCACCCCGCGCTGCCGGTCATCGTGATGACGGCGTTCGCCGACCTGGACAGTACCGTATCGGCGTTCCAGGGCGGGGCCTTCGATTACCTGGCCAAGCCTTTCGACGTCAACGAGGCGGTGTCGCTGATCCAGCGCGCCGCGCAGGAGTCGGCCGACGGCCAGGACGGCGGTCCCATGGCGGGCCAGGACGAGCAGGGCGAGCGCTGGATGATGACGCAGTCGGCCTCGCCGGCCATGCAGGAAATCTTCCGGGCCATCGGCCGCCTGGCGCAGTCCAAGGTAACGGTGCTGATCACCGGGGAATCCGGCACCGGCAAGGAATTGGTGGCGCGTGCGCTGCACGGCCATGGCGCGCGGGCCAAGGGCCCCTTCGTGGCGCTGAATGCCGCCGCGATCCCGCGCGACCTGCTGGAAGCGGAACTGTTCGGCCATGAGCGCGGCGCCTTCACGGGCGCCAATACGCTGCGGCGCGGCCGCTTCGAGGAAGCCCATGGGGGCACGTTATTCCTGGACGAGATCGGCGATATGCCGATCGAACTGCAGACGCGCCTGTTGCGCGTGCTGGCCGAGGGCACGTTCTATCGCGTGGGCGGTGCCCAGCCCGTGCGGGTGGACGTGCGCATCGTCGCAGCGACGCACCAGCCGCTGGAGCAGCGCGTGGAGCAGGGGTTGTTCCGCGAGGACTTGTTTCATCGCCTGAACGTTATTCGCCTGCGCCTGCCGCCTTTGCGCGAGCGGGTGGAGGATATCCCCGCGCTGGCGCAGCATTTTCTGACGCAGAGCGCGCGGCAGCTGGGGGTGTCGGCCAAGCGCCTGACGCCGGAAGCCCTGGCCGTGCTGACACGCTTCGATTTTCCCGGCAACGTGCGGCAGCTGGAGAACTTCTGCCACTGGCTGACCGTCATGGCCCCGGGCCAGACCATCGAACGCGCCGACCTGCCGCCGGAAATCCGCGCGATGGAGCAGCAGTCGTCGTTGCCGCAGACTGCCGCGCGCGGCGCGACGGCGGCGCCGGCCGCCGCGGCCGTGGCCGATGCTTCCCAGCAGAACTGGCAGGAATTCCTCTTGCGGGATGCGCAGCATCGCCTGGATCGCGGCGAGCCGGCGATCATGGCCACGCTGACACGGCAGTTCGAAAAGATCCTGCTGCAAACGGCACTGCAGGCCAGTCGCGGGCGCCGGGTCGAGGCGGCTTCGCGGCTGGGAATCGGCCGCAACACCATCACACGCAAGCTGCGCGACCTGGGGATGGAAGACGAATAGTCAGGCCGCCGGCACGTCCACCAGGCTGCCGCGCAGCCGCGGCGACTCCAGTTTCTTCAACCACCACTTCAAGGCTTCGCCGCGGGCGGGCGCGCGCCACGCACAGGATAGGCGCTCCAGCATGCCGCCGTCGCGTGTGGGCTTTTCCACCAGCAGTCCCTGGTCCAGATAGGGGGCGGCGAGCAGGTGCGGCAGGTAGCCGCAACCGACGCCGCGTATCTGCGCATGGATTTTTGCCTGCATGGTCGGCATGACGACGCGTTGCTGCGTGTCCAGCAGGCCGCGCGTCAGTGGCGGCAGGGCGCGCGATGTGTCGGCCACAACCACCGCGCAGTGCGCGCCGATGTCCTCCGGCGTCAGCGGCTGCCCGGCCTGGGCCAGCGGGTGATGCGGCGCGACGCAGAACAGCAGATGCAGGTCGCCCAGGGGCTGAGTGGCGAAGCGGCCCGGCGGCGCGAGCGCGGCGTCGCCGCCGATCAGCAAGTCCGCGCGTCCGCCGGTCAGGGCGTCCCAGGTACCGCCCAGCACTTCGCTGGTGAAGCGCAGCTTCGTGGCGCTGCCCAGGGCCTGGAATTCCTCGATCAGGTCGTAGATGGGCGGCCAGGGCAGCACGCCGTTCACGGCGATACGCAGCTCGGGTTCCCAGCCGGTGGCGATGCGGCGCACGCGTCGCGTCAGGTCTTCCAGCGACTTCAGCAACAGGCGGCCATCGTCCAGGAGGGCCTGGCCGGCCGGGGTCAGGACGGCGCGGTGCCCGCTGCGGTCGAACAGCAGCACGTCGAGGCGGTCTTCCAGGCCGCGAATGGCATAGGTCACGGCGGACGGCACGCGGCCCATTTCCCGCGCCGCCTTGGCGAAGCTGCCATGGCGGGCGATCGCGTCCACCAGCAGCAGCAGTTCCGGGGTGATCAGGGCGTCGGGGCCGGGCGGGGGCAGGTCAGGCGGCATGGTGGAAAGCGTTGGAAGAAAGGCCGCGCAGAGACGGCGGCGAGGCCCTGGCTGGCAGGGGAATGGCGCGGTACGGACCGGCAGAAATCGTTCAAATTTATTGAATGATGTCTTCAAAACGGCTCAGCCGCAAGTGCTGCCCGGACGCCCACAATGACGTTCATCGACAACGTTCACGAGGAGTTCCAGCCATGCTTACCCTGCGACGCAGCGAAGAACGCGGTTTTGCCGACCACGGTTGGCTCAAGAGCCACCATACGTTCTCATTCGCCGGCTACTACGATCCGCGTCATATGGGGTTCGGTCCCCTGCGGGTGATCAATGACGACCAGATCGCCGCCGGGCGCGGCTTCGGTACCCACGGCCATCGCGATATGGAGATCATTACCTATGTGCTGGACGGCGCCGTGGCGCACAAGGACAGCATGGGCAACGGTTCCACCATCCGGCCGGGCGATGTGCAGCGCATGAGTGCCGGGCGCGGCGTGTTGCATTCGGAGTTCAACCCGCAGCCCGATCACGGCACGCACCTGCTGCAGATCTGGATCGAACCGAACGTGGCCGGGATCGACCCCAGCTACGAGGAAAAGCGCTTCGAGGAAGCCGACAAGCGCGGCCGCCTGCGCCTGGTGGCGTCGCCGGATGCGCGGGAGGGTTCGGTCCTGATCCATCAGGACGCGCGTTTGTATGCGGGATTGTTCGATGGGGACGAACGTGCGACCCTGACGCTGGCGGACGGCCGGCGCGCCTGGATCCACGTGGCCCGCGGCAAAGTGACCGCCAACGGCAAATCCCTGGTCGCCGGCGACGCGGTGGCCGTAGAGGGTGAAAGCGAGATCGTCCTGGAACAGGGCGAGGGCGCCGAAGTCCTGGTATTCGACCTGCCGTGATCGCTTGGTCGCGCCGGCCCCGCATCGCCGATTCGGGGCCGGCGCAGCGTCCCATCGTTGTTCGCCCTAGCTACCGCACTGCTTACCGGAGTCTGCCATGTCCCAGCTCATGCCCGAATTTCCCCCGTCCATCGAATCCGTGGTGATACCGCGTACCAGCGACATCGGCAATTTCGAGGTGCGGCGCGCCTTGCCTTCGCGCGAACGCCGCACGGTAGGGCCCTTTGTTTTCCTGGACGAAATGGGGCCTGCCATGTTGCCGGCGGGCGCGGGCATCGACGTGCGGCCGCATCCGCATATCGGTCTGTCCACGGTGACCTATCTGTATGAAGGGGCGATCGTGCATCGTGACGGCGTGGGCACCGTGCGTACCATCCTGCCCGGCGAGGTGAACTGGATGACCGCCGGGCGCGGCATCGTGCATTCCGAACGCTCCTCGGCACAGAGCCGCGCGCGAGCGCAGCCTCTGGCGGGGTTGCAGTCCTGGGTTGCGCTGCCGGCCAGCCACGAGGAGACCGATCCCGGTTTCGTGCACTACGGCCGCGACGCGCAGGCGGTGATGGAAGGCGAGGGCGTGCGCGCGCAGATCGTCGCGGGCTCCCTGTTCGGACAGACTTCGTCGATACGCACGCTGTCGCCGCTGTTCCTGGGCGATGTCACGCTGGAGGCGGGCGCGCGCCTGCAGCTGGACGCCGAATATGAAGAGCGCGCGGCCTACGTGGCGCGCGGCGAGGTGGAAATCGACGGCCAGCGCTTCGAGTCCGGGCGGCTGGTGATATTCGCGCCGGGCAAGCCGGTGACGCTGAAGGGACTTTCCGCGGCGCGGGTGGCCTTGCTGGGTGGCGAACCGCTGGACGGTCCGCGCTACCTGTGGTGGAACTTCGTCTCCAGCCGCCGCGATCGCATCGAGCAGGCGCGCGAGGACTGGGTACGCAATCGCTTCGGCCAGACCGTGCCGGAGGACACCACGGAATTCATCCCCGCGCCGGCCTGGGCACCGCTGGCGCCGCTGCCGCCGCGATAGCGCGGCACGCAGGCGAACGTGTGCCATGGCGATCAGGCGCGCCGCGCGCCCCGCGCATAGGCCGCCGCACGCTGCTCCGCCAGCGCTTCCCGGCGGATGAAGTCGGCGACGAAAGGCGTGGCGGGATGGTGGCGCAGGTTGTAAGGCGTGTCCCACTGCGCCACGCGGCCTTCGGTCATCACCCCGATGCGGTCGGCGATGGCGAAGGCTTCCGCCTGGTCGTGCGTGACCAGCACCGCCGTATGCCCGGTGTGCTTCAGGATGTCGCGTACTTCGAATGCCAGGCGTTCGCGCGCATCCGCGTCGAGGTTGGAAAAAGGCTCGTCCAGCAGCAGCAGATCCGGCGACGGCGCCAGCGCGCGGGCCAGCGCGACGCGCTGCTGCTGGCCGCCGGAAAGCTCGTGCGGATAACGGTCGACGGCTTGGGCCAGTCCCACGAGTTCCAGCATCTCGGCGATACGGCGCTCGCGTTCGGCGCGCGGCTGGCGGCGCAGGCCGAAGCCGACATTGCGCCCCACCGTCAGGTGGGGAAATAGCGCATAGTCCTGAAACATCATGCCCACGCGCCGGCGCTCCGGCGCGACGTGCCGGGTGGTGCTGGACACCACGGCGCCATCCAGCAGGATGCGGCCCCCGGCCGGCGGTTCGAACCCCGCGATGGCCCGCAGCACGGTGGTCTTGCCGCAGCCCGACGGGCCGAGCAGGCAGCCGATGTGGCCGCCGGGCAGCGTCAGCGACAAATCGTCGACCGCGCGTATGGGGCCACGGGGCGTATCGTAGGCCAGGGCAAGGTGATCCAGTTCCAGTGTTGCGGTCATGATGGGGTGCCTTGCGGCATTGCGCGATCGTGCGATCGGCTCCTGCGTGGGACGGACGTATGTTCCTGGCCGCGCGCCAATAGAATCACGGGAAGCAGGCCGGCTGCGACGATTGCCAACGCTGCCACCGCGCCTTCCTCGTAGGTGCCGCGCGCGGCCTCGCCGTACAGCCAGGTGGCCAGGGTGTCGAAGTTCATGGGGCGCAGCAGTAGCGTGGCCGGCAGTTCTTTCATGGCATCGACGAATACCAGCAGGGCGGCTGCCGCCATGGCGGGACGCAGCAGCGGCAGGTGCACGCGCCGCAGCGTTCCGCCCGGGCTTTCGCCGAGCAGGCGCGCCGCCTGTTCCAGCGAGGGCGGGATGCGTGCCAATCCCGCTTCCAGGGCGCCGGAAGCGATGGCCAGGAAGCGGATCGCATAGGCGCATACCAGGGCAGCGGCCGATCCCATCAATACCAGGCCGGCGGTGCCCAGCGTCGCCGATAAGGCGCGATCGAACAGCGCCAGGGGTGTCAGCAGGCCGATCGCCAGCACGGTGCCGGGCACCGCGTAGCCCAATCCGGCCATGCGCGCGAAAAGCCGCGTCAACCGCTGTCCGCCGCTGTCGCGCGTGGCGCGGGCCGCCCAGGCTATCACCATGCCGCACGCCAGCGTGATCGCGGTTGCCGCGGCGGCGATCGCCACCGTGTTGCCGGCCGCCGCCGCCAGTTGCCGCGACACACCGCCGACCAGGTGCAGGCGTTTCTGCGTTTCCCACAGCAGGTAAAGGGCGGGCGCCAAAAAGCCCAGCGTGACCGGCACGGCACCCAGCGCGGCCGCGAGGGCTGCGCGCCAGCCATGCAGACGCAGCCGCTGCATCGGCCGCATGCGCTGGGCGGCCGCGTAGCGCTGGCGACGGCGTCCGTGCCGTTCCAGCACGATCAGGACCACCACGAGGGCGAGCATGGACAAGGCGATCTGCGCCGCCGAGGCCAGGTCCGACCGTGTCACCCAGGTGGTATAGACCGACACCGTCAAGGTCTGCACACCCAGGAATTCGGACGCGCCGATGTCGTTCAGGGTTTCGAGCAAGGCCAGGCTCAGGCCGACCACGATGGCGGGCCGCGCCAGGGGCAGGGCGACACGCCAGAAGGCCGCCAGGCGGCCCGCGCCCAGCGTGCGGGCCGCCTCCAGCACATTGGCGGCCTGCGTCATGAACATGGCCCGCGTCGTCAGGTAGACATAGGGATAGAGCGCGCAGCCCAGGACGAAAATGGCGCCCGGCAGGGAGCGCAGATCGGGCAGGCGGAACTGCCGCGGGCTGTCGTAGCCCAGCAGCGCGCGGATGGCGCCCTGCACCGGGCCGAGCGGGTGCAGCAGATCCAGGTAGGCGAAGGCGACGATGTAGGTGGGCACCGCCAGCGGGAGCAGCAGCGCCCAGCTCAGCACGCGGCGCCCGCGGAATTCATAGGCGCTGACCAGCCAGGCGCTGCCGGTACCCAGCACGGCCGTCAGCGCGCCCACGCCCAGCAGCAGCATTCCCGTATTCGCCGCGGCCTGCGGCAGGACATATTGCGCCAGGTGCGACCAATGGCCGATGTCGGCGCCCAGCGCCTGCCACCCCAGCGCCGCCAGCGGGGCGCAAACGACCAGCGCGATCAGCAACGCGCCCCAGGACCAGGCCATCAGTTATCGAAGCCCACCTTGTCGACCAGCTCGCTGGCCTGCTTGCGATACTTGGCGATGTCCGCCACCGATAGGGCATCGACCTTCAGCGGACCGAAGCTGGCCACGACGGGATCCAGCTTGACGCCTTCTCGCACGGGGTACTCGTAATTGGCCTGCGCATAAAGCGCCTGGGCCGGCCCCGATACCAGGTACTCCAGCAGCTTGACCGCTTGTGCCTTGTGCGGCGCGTGCCGGGCCACGGCGGCGCCGCTGATGTTGACATGGGTGCCGCCGTCCTTGGCCTTGGCGAAGGTGGGGCGCACAACCTTGATGGCGTCGCCCCACTTGCGCGCGTCCGTACCGGCTTGGGCGTTCTTCATGTGGCCGACGTAGTAGGCGTTGGCCAGTCCGATATCGCAGATGCCACCCAGGATGTCGCGGGCCACGTCGCGGTCGCCTCCGGCGGCCTTGCGCGCCAGGTTGGCCTTGACCCCGCGCAGCCAGTTTTCCGTGGCCTCGGCGCCGTCATGGGCGATCATCGCGGCGATCAGGCCGGTGTTGTAGGGGTGCTGGCCGGAACGGATGCACACCTTGCCTTTCCACTTGGGGTCGGCCAGGTCTTCGTAGTGGAAGCTGGTGAGGGGCAGGTCCTTTTCCACGTACAGGACGCGGTCGCGCAGGGACAGCGCATACCAGCTGCCGCCCGCGCCGCGCAGGTTGGCCGGCACCACGGATTCCAACGTCTTCGACGGCGCCGCCTGTGTCACGCCCCCGTCCACCAGGTCGAGCAGGTTGCCGATGTCCACCGTCATCAGGACGTCCGCGGGCGATTTGTCGCCTTCTGCCTTGACCCGCTCCAGCAGGCCGTCCTTGACGAAGACGGTATTGACCTTGACGCCGCTTTCCTTGGTATAGGCGTCCAGCAGCGGCTGGATCAGCTTGGGCTCGCGGGTGGTGTACAGCGTGACTTCATCGGCGGCGGCTGCCGGGCCGCCGTACGTGGCGGCGGCGAGGCACAGCGCGCCGAACAGGGAAGACAGGGTGTGGCGTTGGAATTTCATGGTCAGCTCCGGACGTCGCCCGCCGGATCGCCCGCGCCGCGTCCGGAAGACCGTTAACGAAAATTATTCTCAGTCAGAGGACGGGGAAGATACCAAGATTCCCGAGTTTATTCAACTTAATGTAAGGATTCCTGCGGAAGAGGCGGTGTTTGCCAAAGCGGCGGGGCCGGGAGGTATCGGGCGAAAGCGCCAAAGGGCGAAAAGCACGGATACGGGCCCAGGGACGAGGCTCGAAATCTGGCGAAGGGATCGCTATATCGCGGCTATTTGTCCAGGCGCAGCAGGTCCGCCTCCTCTTTCAGGCAGGCCTTCATGTCGCTGGCCGGTTGGCTCATGCCGCGCTGGCGTGGCCAAACCAGGGCCAGGATCAGGTCGTCCACCGGCATCACGCTACGCGCGACCAGCCCCTGGCGCCGCGCGTAGACCGCGCCCAGGCTTTCCACGATCCCGATGCCGACGCCGGACGCGACCAGCGCGCAGGCGGCGGAAGATTGCATGACTTCGACGCTGGGCAGGTGGGCCATGCCCAAGGCCTCGAGCGCGCGGGCGGTGGCGCGGCCGGCGGGAAGCGCCGCGCCCAGGACGATCGGCTGTTCCCGCGCCACTTCGCTCAAGGCCAGGCGCCGCCGCGACGCATAGGGATGTTCTGGCCGCATGATGCAGAACAAGCTCAAGCTGCTGAGCGTGCACATCTCTACGCGCGCATCCTGGGAAGAACCGACGATGATTCCCAGGTCGATGCGGTGGTCCACCGCCATGTCGATGATTTCCAGCGCGGTGCCGGACCGCACCGTGATCGCGACGTCGGGATGCGTGCGGCGCAGCCGGGCCAGCGCCGCCGGAAACAGGCTGGAGGCCGCAATCGCCACCGCGCCGATTGCCAGGCGCGAGGCGGATCCATGGCGGATGTCGCGTGCCAGACGGTCCACGGATTCGATGCCGGCCAGCGCATTGAGCACTTCCGGCAGCAGGGCGCGTCCCTGGCTCGTCAGGTGCAGCCGGCGGTTTTCGCGGCTGAACAGGGCGAAGCCCAGACGGATTTCCAATCCACGCAGCAGGGCGCTGGCGGCCGGTTGCGTCATGTTGACCGACGCGGCGGCGGCCGTCACGGTCCCGTGCTGGTACATCGCGCGCAGCAAAGCCAGTTCGCGGCGGTTCACCATGGGAAGGACACGATAGGGATCATAGGGAAGGCACCATAAGGATTTTGTATGAAAACAGACAATCTATCTATTTGACCATGCGCTGCATGGCTGGGAGACTGGCGGCCTTCACGCAACCCGACCGAATATGGCAGCCAACGACATCGTCTCCGTGCAGTGCGTTCCCATGCGGCTGCCGTTTCACCACTGGACCGCGCCGCCGTTGTTCGCGGGCCGCCCGCGCGACCGGCTGGACAGCGCGCTGGTGCGCGTGCAGACCGCCGACGGGACGGTCGGCTGGGGCGAATCCTATTGCGTGGAGCCGCGCGCCATCGTGGCGGTTTTCGAGACCCTGGTCGAACCGCTGGCCCGGGGCAAGGACGCGGCCGACCAGGCGCTGATACCGTCGATGCAACGCATCCTGCACAACCTGGGCCGCTCCGGCCCGGTGGTGCATGCGATCGCGGGGCTGGATATCGCGTTGTGGGATCTGCGCGGCAAGCGCGAGCGCGTGCCGGTGCACCAGCTACTGGGCGGCGCGCGGCGTTCGCGGGTCCGCGCTTACGCGTCGCTGCTGCAGTACTACGGCGATGCGGGCCTGCTCGACAGCGTGGTGACGCGCGCGCTGCAAGAGGGCTATACCGAAATCAAGCTGCACGAGCGCACGCCCGATGCGGTCAGGGCCGCGCGCCGGGCCGCCGGCCGGGGCGTGCCGGTGATGGTCGATACCAACTGCGCGTGGCTGCCCGCCGAGGCGCCCGCCGCGATTGCCGCGATGGCCGAGCATGAGCCCTTCTGGATCGAAGAGCCCCTTTGGCCGCCGGAGGACCACGATGCGCTCGCGCGCTTGAGCGCGTCCAGTCCCGTGCCGCTGGCGGTGGGCGAAAACGCCAGCAGTGCCGTCGAACTGTCGGCCTTGATCAGGCGCGCGTCGTCCCGCTACGTGCAGCCCAGCGTCATCAAGCTGGGCCTGAGTGCGGCATGGGCGCTGTCGCGGCAATGCGAGGATGGCCCGGTGGCCTGCGCGCCGCAGGTGGCCTTCTTCGGGCCGGGATACCTGGCCAGCCTGCACCTGCTGGCCGCACAGGCCACCGAGGCCTCGCTGGAACGCCTCTACGTGGAGCTGGCCCATGTCCCGTATGGCGCGACGGTGCCGATCTCGCGCGGCTGGGTGAATGTGCCGGATGGACCGGGACTGGGCGCGGACCCGGAGGCGGAACTGGCCGCGGGACGTTTTGGATGAGGAGCGCCGCTGGCATGCCACGCGCATTGCGAGATTCGGCGCGGGCATTATTGCCATGGGACGCCGCTGCCATGGGCAGATAACGATAGACAACAGGAGACAGGAAAATGAATGGTTCACGCAGGCGTTTTGTCGCCACCGGTGGCGCACTGATGCTGGCCGGTACGCTGGCGCCCTGGGCCGGCCGCGCCCAGGGCATCGCGTATCCCGACAAACCCGTGCGCATGTTCGTGCCTTACCCGCCGGGAGCGGCGACGGATACGCTGGGCCGTTTCGCGGCGGAGGTCTACGCCAAGGCATACGGCCAGTCCTTCATCGTCGAAAACCGTAGCGGCGGCGGCACCGTGATCGGAACGCGTGCGGTGGCGACCGCGCCCGCGGACGGCTATACCATCGGCATGGTGGATACCGCGTTCGTCATCAATCCCGGCCTGCTCGGCAGCCGCCTTCAATACGATACGTTGAAGGATTTCGCCCCTATCTCGCTGCTGGCGACGGCGCCCTTCGTCATGGTGGTCCATCCTTCGGTGAAGGCGACGGACATGAAATCGTTCGTGGCCCTGGCCAAGGCGGAGCCGGGCGCGCTGGCGTTCGGCTCGGCCGGCGTGGGAAGCGCGCCGCATCTGGCGGGGGAACAGTTGCGCCAGCAGGCGGGGATCAGCATCGTCCATGTGCCTTACCGCGGCGGCGGTACGGTTTTCACGGATCTGCTCGGCGGCCAGATACAGTTCGCTTTCGCGACGGTGCCCACGCTGCTGGAGCACATCAAGGCGGGGCGCCTGCGCGCCATTGCCGTCACCAGCCCCGCGCGCGTGCCCTCGCTCCCGGACGTCCCGACGATGGCCGAGGCCGGCTATCCCAACGTCGATACCGCGCCGCTGTTCGGCCTGGTGGCGCCGGCTGGCGTTCCCGCACCGGTGATCGCCAAGCTGGGCGGCACGATATCGTCCGCCGCCCGCGAGGGCGCGCTGCACGACAAGCTTGCATCATTGGGATTCCAGCCGGTCGGCAGCACGCCGGCCGAGTTCGCCGCCCGCATCGCCGCCGATATCGCCAAGTGGCAGGGCGTCATACAGCGAGGCAACATCAAGCCGGAGTAGGGGGAGCCGCCGTGCCTGGCCGGGGGAGCGGCCGGGCTGGCCAGGGCGGCAGGCCTGGCCAAGGGAGCGGTTGCCTGGAGAATGCCTGGAGGCGGCCACATGCCTGTAAGGCATATGCCGTCCACAAAAATCCGCGCCGGGGTTATTTGCTTACAACGAATCTGTCTCGATAAACGAGGCAAAACCGCCTCAGTTGAGAACCTTTATCAACAAAAACGTATAAAATCGGGTTATCCCTCACCTGTTGGACGGATCCTTTTACTTCCCGTCCGGCGGCCGCGCCTGCGAACGACGCTGCCGCGCGTCATTCTTGATCACTATGGCAGCCTTCAATACCGAGCGCGTCCTGAGCGTGCACCACTGGAACGACACCCTGTTTTCCTTCAAGACCACCCGCGATGCGGCGCTGCGTTTCCATAACGGTCATTTCGTCATGATCGGTCTGGAAGTCGAGGGCAAGCCCTTGCTGCGCGCCTACAGCATCGCCAGCGCGAACTACGAGGAAAACCTGGAATTCCTCAGCATCAAGGTGCCCGACGGCCCGTTGACGTCGCGCCTGCAGCATTTGAAGGAAGGCGACACCATCCTGGTCAGCCGCAAACCGGTGGGCACGCTGGTCGTCCATGACCTGAAGCCGGGCAAGAACCTGTACCTGTTCGGCACGGGCACCGGCCTGGCGCCGTTCATGAGCATCATCAAGGACCCGGACGTCTACGAACGCTTCGAAAAAGTCATCCTGGTCCATGGCGTGCGCTGGAAGAGCGAACTGGCCTACGCCGACTATATCCAGAACGAACTGCCGGCCAACGAGTTCTTCGGCGATATGGTCAACGGCAAGCTGGTGTACTACCCGACGGTCACGCGGGAACCCTTCCGCAACCAGGGCCGGATTACCGAACTGGTCGACAGCGGCAAGCTGTTCCAGGACATCGGCCTGCCTCCGTTGAACCCGGAAACCGACCGCGCCATGATCTGCGGCAGCCCGCATATGCTGGCCGACATCAGCGCCATGCTGGACAAGCGGGGATTCACCGTTTCTCCCGGCGTGGGCCAGCCGGGCGACTACGTGGTCGAACGCGCCTTCGTGGAAAAATAAGCCGCATCATCTGCGGCACCGTGCAAAGGCCGGCGATATGACCGGCGCCTCAGGCCTGGACTTGGTCCAGCCCGCGGGCGCGGACCCTATCGCCGGCCTTTGCGTTTCTGCGCGATCCCGCCGGCTCGGGCGGGTGTGCGTTCATCGGGCGGGTGTGCGTTCATTGTTCCCGCGCCGGGATATCCCGACGCGGTGCGGCCATTATTCCGGTTCGATGCCGGCCTGCTTGATGATGGTCTGCCACTTTTTCGATTCCGCTTTCTGGAAGGCGGCCAGTTCCGCGGGGGTCGAGGTGGTGGGTTCGGTGCCGGTGCTGCCGTAGAACTGCCTGGCGGCGGCGCCTTCGGTGGCCTTGGTCAGCAGCGCGTTCAAGCGCTTGACCACGTCGTCGGGGGTCCCGGCCGGCGCGTAGGCCGCGAACCAATATCCCATTTCATAGCCGGGCACGCCCGATTCCGCGATGGTGGGGACGTCAGGCGCCAGCGGCGAACGCTTCAGCGTGGTCACGCCCAATGCGCGCAGCTTGCCGGACTGGACCTGCGGCAGGCCGGTCGCCATGTCGGTAATCATGGTGCTGATCTGGCTGCCCAGCAGATCGGTCAGGGCCAGGGGATTGCTCTTGTAAGGCACGTGCAGCAGCTTCACGTTGGCCATTTGCTGCAGCAGTTCGCCGGCGATGCGGCTGCTGGAGCTGCCGCTGCCGAAACTCAGCTTGCCGGGCTCCTTGCGCGCCAGGGCCAGGAATTCCCCCACCGTTTTCGCCGGGAAGGACGGGTTGACCACCATGATCTGGCTGCCCTTGCCCAGCAAGGTCAGCGGCGCGAAGTCCTTGACCGGATCGTATTGCAGACGCTTGTACAGGTGCTCGTTGGCCGCGTGCGTGGTGTTGGTGGTGATCAGCACCCGGTAGCCGTCCGGCTTGGCGCGGGCGACATCCTGCGCGCCTATCATCGCGCTGGCGCCGGGCTTATCCTCGATGACCACGGCCTGGCCGGTCTGCTCCGTGACGCCTTGGGCCAGGGCACGGGCGATCTGGTCGGTGGCGCTACCCGCGGCGAAGGGAACGACGAGGGTAATGGGGCGATTGGGGAAGTCCTGGGCGGACGCCGCCAGCGGCGCGCAGCCGGCCGCGATCAGGGCAGCCAAAGCCGGCAGGGCACGGATTTTCATTGTGTGTCTCCTTGGTTCTTAGTGGGTGTATCGCGTGATAGAGAGTTGACCGCGCGCGATCCGCGGATTCATGGGTGATGCGCAGCGTCCTGGAAAGGCCAGGCGTCCCCGGGTACGTCGGGCAGGCGCGCCGCCATCGCGGAGGGCACCGGGACAGGCAGGTCCAGCAACTGGAAGGACAGCGACTTGCCGTGGGCGTCCAGATTCAGCGCATCGTTCACGCCGCCGTCCAGCACGCCTTCCAGCACGAAATTCATCGCTTGCAGCGTGGGGAGCAGGTAGCGCGTGACGGCATGCGGCCGGCGGTAGGCGAACCAATCGCGCACGCGCTCGGCGGTCACATAGGCCGCGATCACGTCGTAGCATTCCGCATCCCAGGCGATCAGGCTCAGGTTCGAGATATCGCCCTTGTCCCCGGAACGGCTGTGCGCCAGGCGGTAAAGAGGTACGAATGGCTGATTCATCGCGCGTCCTTGTCGGCGTCGAACATGCGCCAGCCGCCGGGCACGGCGTTCCGGTCGATGGCGCAAGACACCATGTTCAGGCGCGGCCGCAGGGCGGTGCGCACGCCGCCGCCGCCGGCCGGGCCGCAGCAATACAGCGCCGTGACTTCGCGCAGCACGCGTTCGGCAACCGCGCGATCGGCATGCGTGCCGGCCACGCGCAGCCTGACGTCGCGCGCGTAGCGGTCGGGCAGGGCGCCGCGCAAGGCGCCGTCGTCGCTGTCCAGAATGCTGATCGCCCCGATCAGATCGATGCGCAGGGGCAGGGCGCCGCCCAGGCGGCGGCGCACGATGTCGGCGGCCAGCCGCGCGCGGGCCTCGGCCTGCACGCCGGCGTAGGAAATCTCGGCTTCCCCCAGCCAGCCGCCGCGATGGCATATGTTGACCTTCAACGTTTCCGGACGCGTGTGGCCGGTAATGCCGTGCAGCTGGACGCGGTCGGCTCCCAGCTCCACCACCTGCGCCCGGCTGAGGTCCGCCACGACGTCCGGCGTCAGATAGCGCGCGGGATCATGGACCTCATACAGCAGTTGTTCCTTGACCGTGCGCGCGTCCACGCGGCCGCCCGTGCCCATGGCCTTGCCCACGACGAAGTCGCCGTCGGCGGAAATTTCGGCGATCGGAAAGCCCGTCTCGTGCAGGCCGTCGACATCCTTCAGGCCCGGTACGGCGAAATAGCCGCCCGTGACCTGCGTGCCGCATTCCAGCATATGGCCGGCCATGGTGGCCCGGCCCAGCTTTTCCCAATCGTCCTCGCGCCAGCCGAAGTGCGCCAGCGCCGGCCCCACCGTCAATGACGGATCGGCCACGCGGCCCGCCACGACGATGTCGGCGCCCGCGCGCAGGGCCGCGGCGATGTCGGCGCCGCCCAGGTAGGCATTGGCGCTGACGATGTCCATGTCGTCCATGCGCGGGCCCAGCTGTTCACGCAGCAGCGCGCGCTGCTGCGGCGAGGCAAGGTCGTCACCGTGGATGATCGCGATGCGGGGCGCGGGCAGGCCTTGGGCGCGCGCCAGTTCGGCAATGCGCCGCGCCGCGCCCGGCGGATTGGCCGCGCCGAAATTGCTGACGATGCGTATGCC
This sequence comes from Bordetella sp., assembly GCF_057362025.1. Taxonomy (NCBI): domain Bacteria; kingdom Pseudomonadati; phylum Pseudomonadota; class Betaproteobacteria; order Burkholderiales; family Alcaligenaceae; genus Bordetella; species Bordetella sp. The sequence goes on from NZ_JBMQQZ010000079.1 coordinate 104,652, forward strand.
GTGCGCGTGGCAGCGCGCGAGTATCGGGCCGACCAGTTCGTCCAGCAGGGGCTCGTAGCCGGCCCGCGGATCCTGCTGGCGGGCCAGTTGGGCCAGCGCCAGCGTGCGTTCGGCCAGGGTTTCGAAAATCAATGTACCGCCGCCCCGCGCGGCCAGCGTGTCGACCACCGGCCCCGCGCCGTCGGTGCGATCGCCGGAAAAGCCCGAGGCGCAGCCGATCAGCAGGGGCGGCGGCGTGCCGGCGGTGGGGGTACGGGCGGGCGTGTGGGTATCCGGCATGGCTTTTTATAGGGTGTCTCCCCGGCCACTATAGGGAGCCGCCGTTCATACGTAAAATAGAAATAAAAGATCGATTGATACAGAAACCCCATGAATCTATCGGCCCGGCACCTGCGCGCCTTCGTCGCCCTCGCGGAAGAGAAGCACTTCACCCGGGCGGCGCAGCGCTGCCATTTGACGCAGCCCGCCTTCAGCGCCCTTATCCGCGCGATCGAGGACGACGCCGGCATGCGGCTGTTCGACCGCACCACGCGGCATGTCGAACTCACCGCGGAGGGCCGCGTGCTGGAGACCTCCGCGCGCCGCCTGCTGGCGGATTTCGACATGGTCATGGAGGACCTGCGCGACCACGCGGCGCGGCGCCGCGGGCGTGTGGCAATGGCGGCGTTGCCGTCGCTGGCGGCCGGATGGCTGCCCGGCATCCTGGCGGATTTCCATGGACGCTATCCCGGCATCGCGCTGACGCTGCGCGACGCTTTGCTGGATCCCTGCCTGGACATGGTGCGCGACGGCGAGGTGGATTTCGCGGTGGCCTCGCGGCGCGCCGATATGACGGACCTGGACAGCGAGTTCCTGCATGCGGACCGCTTCCATCTCGTCTGCCGCGCCGACCACCCCCTGGCCGCCCAGCCGGACGCGACTCTGGCGCAGATCGCCAAATGGCCGCTGATCCAACTGGCCCGCAACAGCAGCGTCCGGCAGCACCTGGATGCCGCCCTGGGCCGGCGCAAGCTGCGCCCCCTGGTGGAGGTCGAACACCTGGCCACGGTCATGGGCCTGGTGGCTTCCGGCCTGGGGGTCAGTCTCGTGCCGGCGATGACGCTATTCCACTTCCAGCGTCCCGGCCTGGCCATCCGCCCGCTGGCGGGCAAGGTGCCCACGCGGGAGCTCTATCTGGTCAAGCGCAGCGGACGCACGCTGCCGCTCGCGGCCCAGACGCTTTACGAAATATTGTTACGGGAGCGTGAACATATCGCGTCGCTGGCGCATCATGCGGGGTTTTCGCGGTAGCCTATGGGTGATTAAACTTCGATAGAAGTTTTCCTATGTCTTTCGCGCGCGGAGCCACCATGAACAAGCAAATCATTCACACCCACGACGCGCCCAAGGCTGTCGGCCCTTACTCGCAGGCCGTGGCCGTGACCGGGTCCAAGACGGTTTATCTGTCGGGGCAGATCGGCCTGGAGCCGCATAACGGCGAGCTGGTGTCCGAAAGCTTCGAGGGCCAGGTCAAGCAGGCTTTCGCCAATATGCTGGCGGTGGTGCAGGCCGCCGGCGGCGGCAAGGAAAACGTCGTCAAGCTGACGTTGTTCCTGACGGACCTGGGCAAATTCGGCACGGTCAACACGATCATGGAAGATATCTTCCCGCAGCCTTACCCGGCGCGTTCGACCGTGGGCGTGGCCAGCCTGCCCAAGGGCGCGCAGTTCGAAGTGGAAGCCGTTGTCGTTGTCTGAGGACGCGATCCGTTTTCCGCTTCCAGTACGGTAATCATCGCCATGCCTGCCGCCGCGGCCCCGGGCAAGGCTCGCGCATCGACGGCCGATGCCGCGTCGCCGGCGCGCGGCGACGCCATCACGCGCCGCCTGCACGCCCTGGGCCTGGTCGAGCCGGCCGACCTGATCCTGCACCTGCCCCTGCGCTACGAGGATGAAACCCGGATCTCCCCGATTTCCGCCTTGCGGCCCGGCTTCAGCGCCCAGGTGGAAGGGGAAATCACGCGCTGCGAGGTGCAGTACCGGCCGCGCCGTCAATTGACGGCGGCGATCGCCGACGACAGCGGCGAACTGCAATTGCGCTGGCTCAATTTCTATCCCAGCCAGCAGCGCCAACTGACGGTCGGGCGCCGCCTGCGCGCGCGCGGCGAGGTGCGCGGCGGACTCTTCGGCAGGGAAATGGTGCATCCGCGCATGACCAGCGCGGACGCGCCCCTGGCGACCGCGCTGACCCCCGTCTACCCGACCACCGAGGGCCTGCACCAGACGGTGCTGCGCAAGGCGATCGGCCTGGCCTTGGCGCAGGCCGATCTTGCCGACACCCTGCCGGCCGGGTTGCGGGAGCGCTATGGCCTGGCGCCGTTCGACGAGTCGATACGGGTGCTGCACGCGCCGCCGCCCGGCGTGTCGGAGCACGAACTGGTGGAACGGGCGCATCCGGCATGGCGGCGCATCAAGTTCGACGAACTCCTGGCCCAGCAATTGTCCCTGGCCGCCGCGCGGGCGGCCCGCCGCACGCATAAGGCCTTGCCGCTGGCGCCATCCGGCGATGCGGGCGGGCTGGTCGCGCGCCTGTACGGCGCCTTGCCCTTCGCGCTGACGAGCGCCCAGCAGCGTGTCGTGGCGGAAATCGCCGGGGATCTCGCCCGTCCCTTTCCCATGCATCGCCTGTTGCAAGGCGATGTCGGCAGCGGCAAGACGGTCGTCGCCGCCATCGCCGCGGCACAGGCCATGGAAGCGGGCGCGCAGGTGGCGCTGATGGCGCCGACGGAAATCCTGGCCGAGCAGCATTTCCGCAAGCTTGTCGATTGGCTGCAGCCGCTGGGCGTGCGGGTAGCCTGGCTGAGCGGCAGCCTGGGGGCGAAGGCACGGCGCGAGGCGGCGGCCGCCGTCGCGGACGGCAGCGCCCAGCTGGTGGTCGGCACCCAGGCACTGATCCAGGACCATGTGGCATTCCAGCGCCTGGGCCTGTCCATCGTGGACGAACAGCATCGCTTCGGCGTGGGCCAGCGCCTGGCCCTGAACCGCAAGGGCGAGTCCGCGCGCGGGCGCATCGTGCCGCACCAGCTGAACATGAGCGCGACGCCGATTCCGCGCACGCTGGCCATGACTTTCTTCGCCGACCTGGATGTGTCGGTAATCGACGAATTGCCGCCCGGCCGCACCCCGGTCGTGACCAAGCTGGTGAACGACGGCCGGCGCGAGGAAGTCATCGCCCATATCGCCCAGGCCGCTCGCGCCGGACGGCAGGCGTACTGGGTGTGTCCGCTGGTCGAGGAAAGTGAAGCGCTGGAATTGCAGACGGCCGTCGATACCTACGAGGCCATGCGCGCCGATCTTCCCGACCTGCGCATCGGGCTGGTCCACGGCCGCCTGCCGCAGAACGAGAAGGCCGAAGTGATGCAGGCCTTTCGCGAAGGGCGGGTCGACGTGCTGGTCGCCACCACGGTGATCGAGGTCGGTGTGGACGTGCCCAATGCCTCGCTCATGGTGATCGAACATGCGGAGCGCTTCGGCCTGGCGCAATTGCACCAGCTGCGCGGCCGTGTCGGGCGGGGTACCGCCGAGTCGGTCTGCGTGCTGCTGTACCAGGCGCCGCTGTCGCGCATCGCGCGTGAGCGCCTGCGCGCGATGTTCGAGACCGCCGATGGATTCGAAATCGCGCGGCGCGATCTGGTGCAACGCGGACCGGGGGAGTTCCTGGGAACCCGGCAATCCGGCCTGGCGCTGCTGCGTTTCGCCGATATCGAACTGGACGCGGACATCGCCGAACAAGCCCGCGAGGCCGCCGCCTGGCTGCGCGCAGAACATGCCGAGGCCGTACAGGCGCACCTCGCGCGCTGGATGCGCGGCCGCGAGGATTTCCTGCGTACGTGAAGAACGTGACTCAATGCGCCGCGCGAGCGGCATGATAGGGAAGCCCCACCATGACTCTCACTGAACTCAAGTACATCGTCGCCGTGGCGCGCGAACGTCATTTCGGCCGCGCGGCCGAAGCCTGTTTCGTCAGCCAGCCCACGCTGTCGGTGGCGATACGCAAGCTTGAGGACGAACTGGGCGTGACGATTTTCGAGCGGGGCGGGTCGGAGGTCGGCGTCACGCCCATCGGCCAGCGCATCGTTGCGCAGGCGCAGAAGGTGCTGGAGGAAAGCGCGAGCATCAAGGAGATCGCCCGGCAGGGCCACGACCCGCTGGCCGGGCCGCTGCGCGTGGGGGTCATCCATACGATCGGACCTTATCTGCTGCCCAGGCTGGTGCCGGTGCAGATCGAACGCACGCCGCAAATGCCCTTGCTGCTGCAGGAAAATTTCACCATGCGGCTGGTGGAGCTGTTGCGCCAGGGCGAGATCGACTGCGCCATCATGGCGCTGCCCCTGCCGGAAGCCGGCCTGGTGATCCAGCCGCTGTACGACGAGCCCTTCCTGGTGGCTGTGCCCCGCGACCATCCGTGGGCCGACCGCAAGGCCATTCCCGCGCAGGACCTGAAGCAGCAGACCATGCTGCTGCTGGGCAGCGGACATTGCTTCCGCGACCAGGTGCTGGAAGTCTGTCCCGAGCTGTCGCGGTTTTCCGCCGCCAGCGACGGTATCCAGCGCACCTTCGAAGGCTCATCGCTGGAAACGATCCGCCACATGGTCGCGGCCGGCATCGGCATTACCGTGCTTCCCGTTTCGGCGGTGCCGGAAAACCCGCCCAGCGACAGCCTGTTGCGCTACGTGCCTCTGGAAGCGCCGGTGCCGGATCGCCGCGTGGTCCTGGCCTGGCGGCGCAGCTTTCCGCGGCTGGCCGCCATCGAAGCGCTGGCGCAGGCCGTCTATGCCTCGCCCATGCCGGGAGTGCGCATGCTGGAAGGCGAGGCCGCCGCGCATCAGGACCAGAGCGAAGCGCTTTCCAGTATCAACCGGCCCTAGGCGCGATTCCACTCGCCGCGATGGCGTTGCGCCAGCGCCGCGCGCAATGCGGCGACCAGGCCGGGATCGAGGGCCTCGGGCAGGCGCGCGGCCGGCGATGGCGGCGATGGCGGCATCTGCGTGGTGGGGGTGGCGGGCGCGCCGGATGGCTCGTGCCAGTGGCCGTCGATGGAAGCATTGCCGCACCCACCGATGCCGCTGTCCTCGGAGACCGCCACGCTGGCACGATGGCTACCATGGTCGGCGAGTGTCATGGGCGTGGCCTCGTCGGCCGGGATGGTGGCGTAGACCGCGTCCGGCCACGCCTGCGCATCGATCACGCTGTAGCCCTCTTCATCGATAGGGACCGCGGTCGTGCGCCGCGAGTTTTCCAGCACCGACCTCGACACTGTGTAGCCGTCCCGGTCGACCGAACGCGTCGACTTCGAGCTGGCGCGCGCGCCGCCCCGCCTGAGCGTGTCGGACGGGTCGACGGCGCGCGCCACGACCTCTTGTTGCGGCGCGGACGTTTCACGGGGCAGGCGATGGGCCAGGCGATCCACATGCTTCCATATGCCGGTCTCCTGGAGGATGTAATCGACCGCACCGGCGCGCCACGCCCCGAGGACCTCGGAGGAGCGCAAGCACGCCATGCCCAGATCTTCCATGCCGTCCCGCAAGCGATTGTGCAGCGAGGCGATGTCGCGCGATAGCGAGCGAGTCACGTCCTGGACAACATCGTAGCCATGCACGGTGCGCAGGAATCCGGTTTCCATCATCGCCGTCGCTGCCTGTTCGCCGTGTTCGTGGAGCAGACGGCCATGCCTGGCGGCATCGATGACCAGGCGCTCCAGCGTTTCGAGCAGCGGGCCATTGGCCGCGGCTGCTTCCGGCGTGTCGAGCAAGGCGTACAGGAGGGCAGCCTGTTCGAAGACCGCCGAGCGAAAATCCGTTATCAACGCGTCGCGCAAGGCATCCATGCGCTGTGCCGCGTGGCCGCGCGCCGCGCCGGATAGTTGGTCGAGGAAAGCCCGCGTATCGAGCTGCCGGCCGCTCGGCAAGGTTATGTCCGCATTGGGCTTTTTATGGTCGCCACGCAGGTAGCGCGTCAGCCGCTGGCGCAGCGTTAGCGTTGTGGAGGCGGCGAGGGTGGCAGGCTGGGCGGGTAGTGTCGCGGCGTGGCCGCCGGCGCCTGGCGGGGCCAGGCCGGGACCGGCGGGCAGGGCAGCCGGCGAAGGGGCCTGCGCCATCGCGTGAATCAAGGTCTTCAGTTCGGCGTTGTCCAGGCTTTCCAGCGCGGCGTCCAGCAATGTCCGCAGTGGAACCGTGCCGTCGTCAAGCATGCCTATTCGGTCGCGCAGGGACTCGATTTGCCGGGAAAGCGTCGTGCCGTCGGCTGTGGCCCGCGGCGTCGACAGCGATGCGCACCAGGCTTTCAGGACCGGACCTGCCTCGCGGCTGGCGGAGGCCGCGCGGACGGCGGTCCAGACGTCGCGCAACAGCTTATCGTTGGCGGCGCGGCGTCCCGGATCGGCGACCTTGTCGGCCAGCGGCGCGATGCCGCCGACATGCGCGCGCAGTGCGCCCGTATTCAGCGCCAGCAGTTCGTGATCCTTCAAGCGCCTGGTTTCCGCCGCCAGCAGGTGTTGCCAGACCGTTTGCGCGGATTCGCCGTGCACGGCGAACAGTGCCGCGTGGATGTCGTTCAAGGCTTCCAGCCTGGCGGCCGGCAGCGCCTGGCCGCCAGGTTGGCGGCAGGACGACAGAAGCTTGATAACTTGGCGCCGCGCCTCCGCCTCGAGTTTTTTCATGCGTTTGGCGACTTTCGTGTGCAGCGGCCGGTCGACGGGCCCGGACAAGGTGAAGGGCGTGTGCGGCGGCCGGGTCTCGCGCGCGGCGGGCTTGCGCGTCCGCAGCATGCCGACATCGCCGGCGGACTCCTTCAATCGGTGGATCTCCCCGAGAATGCCGGTTTCTTCCAGGACCGCCTGCATCAGCGTCTGGCGCAGGGCGATGATTTCCGCGGCCGTTGCGTGCGTGGAAAACTGCCGGTCGTCCATCGCCTGCTGGATACGTTGGGCGACCTGCTTCAATTCGCCCTTGAGCCTGCCGAGCAGGGGGTGAAGGTTCCCGGCCGGCACGGCGGCGGTGCCCAATGCCCGGTTGGCGGCCTGTTCCAGCAGCATCTTCACGGCGTCGGGCGGGCTGGCCTGCAGGACCGGGTCGGCGGCACCCTGTCCCAGTCCACGGTCGCGCCAACGCTGTGCGCTGGCATGCAGGATGCCGGCTTCGCGGAACAGGCCACGCTGCGCTTCGCGCGCCCAGCCGGGCACCTGGCCACGAAGCTCTTCATGCAACACCTTGCGGGCCGCGCCCGCCAGCCCATCCAGCAGCACATCCAGCTGATCGGCCAGGCCCTGCCGGGCCGCGGCCGGATTGCGGGCCAGGGAATCCGGCGAATTGTTCGCCAGCCACAAGTCCAGCGCGCCGCGATTCCGCTTCAACTGCGCGCGCAGCCCTTCCGGATCGTTCCGTCCGGCTTCGCCGAGATCGCGCAACAGTTTGCCCAATACCCGGCCCGCATCCGGATGCGCGGCGCGGTTTGCCTCATGCATCAGCTTCACTGCCGGATAGAGAAAATCGGCGGGATCCTGGTCGTGGCCGCGCAGCATCTTCATGCCGTCCAGCAGGCCGATCAGGTCCTGTACGAATCGTGCGGACGGAACGATCCGGCCCGGGTCGGACCGGTATGCGTTGCCTATGGCCCGGACCTGCGCGGCCGTGGCTTCCAGGGCTGTCGCGGCCTGCAGCGTGGCGCGGACCGCGTCATGCGCCGGGCCCGCACCCTGTGGGGCTTTGGGCACGGCGTGCCGCAGCTTGATCAAGCCTTTGTAGCGCCGCCTGGCCTGCCGGGCATCGGCCTGCGGCAGGTGTGCGCGTATGGCGCGCTCGACCATCAGGTCGCGCATCGAGCAGTGGATGCGTGTCTGGCCTCGCAGCTTCTCTGCCGATCGCTGGAGTGTCGCGAGCTCGTCCGTGTCCAGGAGACGCGGCGACCCGCCGTGGAGCAGGGCGCCCACGGCGGCGATGCGTTCGCGGCAGCGCGCCGCCCGGTCCGCGCGCGTGGCGAATTCGCCGCGCACCAAGGTAAAGGGGGCATGGGCCGAGGAGCGCGGGGCCGATTGCCATGGGCGTATTCGCTTGGTCAGTCCCTGAATGGCCTTGAAGCCGGTTCTGATTGCCCGATGGGAGGGCTGGATGGAGTCGGAAGACGCGACCAGTGTGATGGGAGCCGGATTGGCTCCGGTAATGGGAGGCATATGGCTTGATATCGATGCAGGCGGATAGCGCCGCCAGTCTAGGCGCGGCTTCATGCCGGTTCCATAGGCGGAGGCGCGCCGGATGAACCGATCTCGCCGCGGCATCTTGTAGGGATGGGCGCATAGTTGCCGCACGCCGGCCGTGCGGCGTGGCGGCGAAGGGAATTTCCCCGGCGGGATAATTCCGAGGTCCGGCGATGGAAGCCCGCCGGAATCAGGCGCGCGCCCGCGCCAGCGGGGGAATGCGGCGCGCCGGCGCGGTGACGCGCCAGGCCGCGCGGCGACGCAGGGCACGCAGTATTTTCAGGCCGTCCGGCCAGTTGCCGAAGCCGGCCGCCGCATTGATGTGCCCGGCGCCGGAGAGCACCACGAGACGGCTGCCCCAATGCTGAGCGAATTCGCGCGCCCGGGGCAGGGCGCAATAGGGATCGTCGTCGCTGGCGACCACCACGCTCTGGAAGGCCAGCGCCTGCGTCGCGATGGGCGCGAACGACGCCAGGCAGGGCGGCGCGTCCGGCCGCTCGACGTCCGCCGGCGCCACCAGCAGCGCCGCGCCGATCCGGCCGTGCAGCGCGGCGGGCAGGGCGGCCGTGGCGATGCAGCCCAGGCTGTGGGCGATCAACAAGGCCGGCCAGGGCGCCGTCTCCACGCGCGCGGCCACTGCGGCGACCCATTCGCGCGGATCCGGGTTGTGCCAATCCCGCTGGCACACCCGCACGGCATGGGGCAGGCTGCGCTGCCAGAGCGTTTGCCAGTGATCGGGGCCGGAATCCATCCAACCCGGGACGATGATCGGTTGAAATCGCATGCCGCGATAATGCCGCCGGCGCTTCATTGCGCAAACAACTGAATTTGCGTTTGTTTATATGCCTTCCGTTATATAAATAGGGCGTTGAAACGGACCATTGCATCTTTTAAAAGGACCTGGCCGATATTTGCGGGATGTCCCGGAGGCGGCGTGAAGGGGTCCCGCTTTACGGTATCCTTTGGTCCCTTCCGGCGGCCTGTGGCCGGCGGAAATGCCCTGGAGGACCACGAGTCCGCCATTTGGCACGGAGCGCAACAGGAGATGAAAATGACAAAGCACCATCGTTTGGCGGCCATGGCCGCGCTTGCCCTCTCGGCCGGCATGCTGGCCGCGCCGGCTCAGGCCCAGGCGATCAAGATCGCCGTGGTCGGCCCGACCACCGGCCCCGTCACGCAGTACGGCGACATGGTCCGCGAAGGCGTCGCTACCGCCATCGAACAGGTCAATGCCCAGGGTGGCGTCAACGGCCACAAGCTCGAGACCGTGATCATCGACGATGGCTGCGAGCCCAAGCAGGGCCCGACGGCGGCCAACCGGGTGGTGAACGAGAAGATCGGCTTCGTCGTGGGCGGGGTCTGCTCCGGCGCGACGATCGCCGCCGCGCCGATCTACGAACAGGAGGGCGTGGTGATGATCACGCCGTCGGCGACCGCGCCGACCCTGACCGACGGCAAGAAGTACAACTTCATTTTCCGCACCATCGGCCGCGACGACCAGCAAGGTCCGGCGGCGGCGGCCTACATCATCGAGAAGGTCAAGCCCAAGAAGGTCGCGATACTGCACGACAAGCAGTCGTATGGCCAGGGCATCGCCACCTCGGTCAAGGGCCAGCTGGAAAAGGCCGGAATCGCCGTCCCGGTATTCGAAGGCATCAATGCCGGGGATAGCGACTATTCCGCCGTCATCACCAAGCTCAAGAGCCAGAACGTCGACTTCGTCTACTACGGTGGCTATCACCCCGAAATGGGCCTGCTGATGCGCCAGGCGTCGGAACAGGGCCTGAAGGTGCGCTTCATGGGGCCGGAAGGCACGGGCAATCCGGATATCAACGCCATCGCCGGCCCGGCCGTGGAAGGCATGTTGCTGACCCTGCCGGCGGACTTCTCCCAGGACCCGCGCAACGCGAAGCTGGTGCAGGCCTTCAAGGACAAGCAGCGCAATCCGTCCGGTGCCTTCCAGCTGACGGCCTATACGGCGACGATGGCCATCGTCGACGGTATCAAGGGCGCGGGTTCGACGGATCCGGCGAAGGTGGCGGCCTGGCTGCACAAAAGCAGCATTGAATCGCCCATCGGCACGGTATCCTGGAATTCGCAGGGCGACCTGAACAGTTTCGCCTTCAAGGTCTACGAGTGGCACAAGGACGGTTCGCATACGCCGGCACCCTAAGACGGGCCAAGGTACCCCGGGGCACTTCAAGCCGCCCTGGGGCACCCCAAAGTACCTGCGCGGCGAGGGGCGCCCGGACGGCCCCGGCTGCCGCGCCGGCTCTGTCGGCCGGCCGCCCTTCCCGGGGGGCGGCCCACAGGAGATTCACCCATGAGCAGTGTCGATGCAGTATCCCCAACCGTCCGGCCCGATTTCATGCCGTACGAGGCATTCCATAGTGCCGAAGCCGCGGTCCAGCGCCTGATCGACATCTATGAACGCAATACCGCCTACCTGCGCGAGGCCCTGCAGCGCCTGACGCGCGGCGGCGACCTGCAGGCCGTCCGGGTGCGCGCCTGCTATCCCAGCGTGCGCATCGCCGTCCATACCTACGATCCGGTCGATACCCGTTTGTCGTACGGCCATGTGGCCGAACCCGGCGTTTACCAGACGACCATCACGCAGCCTCGCCTGTTCAAGGACTACCTGACGGAACAGATCGGCCACCTGCTGCAGAATCACAAGGTACCGGTCGAAGTCGGCGAATCCAACGTACCCATTCCGCTGCACTTCGCTTTTCCCGAGGGCGCCTATGTCGAGGGCGAACACCTGGAAGCGCTGGCCCGGCCACTGCGCGATACCTTCGACGTGCCGGACCTGGCAATCACCGACGACGCCATCGTCAACGGTACCTGGCATGGCCGTGACAACGAGCCGCGCCCGCTGGGGCCCTTTACGGCACCGCGCGTGGATTACTCGCTGCACCGGCTCCAGCACTACACCGCCACCGCGCCGGCGCACTTCCAGAATTTCGTGCTGTTCACCAACTACCAGTTCTACGTCGACGAATTCTGCGCGCGCGCCCGGGCGATGCTGGCCGCGGGCGAAGGCGACTACGATGCCCTGATCGAGCCCGGCAACCGGATCACGCGGCGGGGCGAGCCTGTCGCGGCGGAGCCCACACCGGGCCGGCTGCCCCAGATGCCGGCCTACCATCTGATGCGCGCCGGCCATTCCGGCATCACCCTGGTCAATATCGGGGTGGGGCCGTCCAATGCCAAGACGATCACCGACCACATCGCGGTGCTGCGCCCGCATGCGTGGCTGATGCTGGGGCATTGCGCGGGCCTGCGTACCTCGCAGCGCCTGGGCGACTATGTGCTGGCGCATGGCTATGTGCGCGACGACCACGTGCTGGATGCGGACCTGCCGACCTGGGTCCCGGTGCCGCCGCTGGCCGAAGTGCAGGTGGCGCTGGAACAGGCCGTAGAGGAAGTCGCCGGCCTGTCGGGGTGGGAGCTCAAACGCATCATGCGCACCGGCACGGTGGCCACCATCGATAACCGCAACTGGGAACTGCGCGACCAATCCGAGCCGGTTCAGCGATTCGCGCAGTCGCGCGCCATCGCCCTGGACATGGAATCGGCCACCATCGCGGCCAACGGCTTTCGTTTTCGCGTGCCGTACGGCACCTTGCTATGCGTTTCGGACAAGCCGCTGCATGGCGAATTGAAACTGCCCGGCATGGCCACGGCCTTTTACCGCCGCCAGGTAGGGCAGCATCTGGAAATCGGCATCCGCGCGCTGGAACGGCTGCGTGAAATGCCGCCCGAGCGCCTGCATTCGCGCAAGCTGCGCAGCTTCATGGAAACGGCGTTCCAGTAATCTCGCACCGCGCGTCGCCGGCATCCAGCCGCAGCGGCGCGCCGGACGGCAGCGCGGACAGCGCCTGCCAGGTGTGGGTGTCGACCACCGCGATCGGTACGTCGATGCCGTACAGTTCGGACGCCACGATGCAGCCCAAGGCCACGATCAGGTCGCGATCCTGCATGACGATGGCGGCGGGGCCGGTGCCGTTGCGTATGGCTTCCGCCAGCACACTGCTGCTGGAGCTGGATCCCTTGGCGCGCGCCATCAGCAGGAATCTGCCCTTCAGCGCCGTGCCGAACTGCGGGTGCCGTTGCTCGACGATCGTGCCGCCCTGGGCGTCGTAGCCTCCCCAGAAGCTGAGCGGTTCCGCCAGCACGAGCAGGCCGCCCGAGCCGCTGCCCGGCACGACGGTTTCGCCGCGATACCGGGCGCTGCCCGCCGGCGTGCCGGCAACGGAGGCGGCCGCGCGGGACGGGGCGGGAAATGCATCAGGCTTCGTCAAAGCACACCTTCCCTTGCATGGCCGACCGCACGCATTCGCGCAGGCTGCCGTAGGCGACCTGCACGCCGATATTGGCGGGCGCATAGTGCGCCCATTTGCCGGAATTGGTCATCACCAGGCCTTGCGTTTGCCGCATGATGGGCGTGATGTAGGTGCAGGTGTCGGTCACGAACTGCACGCCGGCCGTGCGTAGCCGTTCGGCCTGTCCCGTCGCTTCCAGTTCCCAAAGGATATAGCGGCTGGTATTGACGTAGAAGTCCACGGCGAAGCGATGCTGCCCTCCGCCCAGCAGGCTTTCCAGCGCGGCGCATTCGGCCAGCGAGAAATGCGGGGTACCGACGCTGACGGCGGCCAGCGCCGCGCCAGGCGCTGCCTGGTTCAACGTCGCCCGCACGGCACGCAAGTCGGCCATGCCGACGGGGATGGTACGCGGCGCCGGATGGCCGGCCAGCGCGGCTTCCAGGGTGGGCGCTTCCGGCGTGACACCCACCGCATGGAACAGGGCGATGGCGCCGCTGGATGCCGCGGCGGCGCCCAGGGCCTTGAGTTCGTCTTCCGTCGTATCGCGGGGCATGCCGGTGATGGCCGGTATCGCGCCGCCGGCGCGCTCCCCGACGAGCAGGCCCAGCGCCGCATACCAGATGTCGCGCCCGGCCGGGTCGCGGGGAAAGGCGTCGTCCAGCGCGAAGACGATGCCGGCATGGCGGTTTTCCGTCAGATGCAGGCCGCAGCGCGGTGCGCGGCCGGTCAGCGCCGCGCACAGGTCCATGAAGTCGCCGTAGCGGTTGGTGCGCGCGCCCAGCACGGAATTGGCGAAGACGATGGCGTTGGATTCGGCCCAGGCGATCTGCTGGCCCAGGCGGGGCCGCCGCTTGAGCTGATAAGGCGCGCAGGTAAAGCTGGATTCGCAGCCCAGCTCGATGTGGGCCTCCATCAGGCGCGTGCCGGCGCTGCGCAGCGCGTCGCCGCCGCGGAACAGCTCCGGATGGATGAGGTCCATCGAGCCGACGTTCAGCGTGGTCGGGACCAGGACTTTGCCGCCGCCGCGCACCAGCCTTTCGACGAAATCCAGGCTGGCCTGGCCGTGGTACAGGCAACCGTCGATATGGGCGCTTTCGATATCGATCAGGCTGTCCGCGCCCATGACGGCGGCGGAACGCACCAGCACCCGCATGGCCAGGGCGGCGGCCTCGCCGCGTTCACCCCGGAGCAGGGCCTGGTCGTAGTCGGAAAGCGCGATCACGGAGGGGCGTCCTTGCGGCGGCGAAAACCGGAATTGTAGTGCGGACCCCGGTTTCCCATCCCTCTCTTCCGCGCTTGCCCGCCGGCGAGGCCGCGCGTAACGTGATGCAGCACGCTCCAGGAGAGACCTTTATGCAAACCTTTGCTTTTCACGCCGCGAAATCCGTCATCGTGGCGCCGGGCGCGGTCGGCCAGCTGGCCGATCACGTCACGCGGCTGGGCGCACGCCACGTGCTGGTCGTCACCGACCCGGGGGTGGCGCGGGCGGGGCTGGTCGAGCCCGTATTGGCGGCATTGCGTGGCGCCGGCCTGGCGGTATCGTGCTTCGCGGACGTCGAACCCGAGCCTCCGGTCGACGTCGTGTTGCGTGCGGCCGAACAGGCGCGCGCCAGCGGTGCCGGATGCGTGGTCGGACTCGGCGGCGGCAGTTCGCTGGACGCGGCCAAGCTGGCCGCTTTGCTGGCGGCGGGCGACACCCGCCTGGAAGATATCTATGGCGTGGACAAAGTGCGCGGCGCACGCTTGCCGCTGGTACTGATCCCCACGACTGCCGGGACGGGATCCGAGGTGACCCCTATCGCCATCGTCACGACGGGTGAAAACATGAAGCAGGGCGTGGTTTCGCCCGTGCTGCTGCCCGACGTGGCCTTGCTGGACGCCGACCTGACGCTGGGCCTGCCGGCGCCCGTCACCGCCGCCACCGGCATCGACGCGATGGTGCATGCCATCGAGGCCTATACCAGCAAGCGCCTGAAGAACCCGTTATCGGACAGCCTGGCCCGCGAAGCGCTGCGGCTCCTGGCGGCGAATATCCGCCGCGCCTGCGAAATGCCGTCGGACCGCGAGGCGCGGCAAGCCATGCTGGTGGGCGCCTGCATGGCCGGCATGGCGTTCGCGAATGCGCCCGTGGCGGCGGTCCATGCGCTCGCCTACCCGGTGGGCGCGCGGTTCCACGTACCGCACGGTTTGTCGAATTCCCTGGTGCTGGGGCCGGTGCTGCGTTTCAACCTGCCGGTAGCCCTGCCGCTGTACGCGGAACTCGCCCAGCAGGTGGTGCCGCATGCCGGCGGGTCGCCGGAGGCACGCGCGGCGGCGTTCATCGACTCACTGGAGGCGCTGCCAGCCGCCCTCGGCCTGCCGGCGCGGCTGGCGGACGTGGGGATCGCCGCCAAGGATCTCGACCTGCTTGCCGACGATGCCATGCGGCAGACGCGCCTGCTGGTGAACAACCCCCGCGAGCTGTCCCGTGACGATGCCGCGGCTTTGTACCGCCAGGCGCTCTGATCCGCGGATCCGGAAAGGCCGGGGACCTCCCTGAATCGGGCAGCCGGAGCATGGCCGGTATGTGCGCGTGCGGAAAATATCTCAAAAAAAGAATGTGAATCGCGATAGCATTCTTTGAAGAGAATCTGGGGCAACCCATGGAAATCGCCGAACTGGAAATCTTCCGCGCGGTGGCGGAAGAACAAAGCGTGACGCGGGCCGCCAGGCGGCTGCGGCGCGTGCAATCGAACGTGACCACGCGGGTCAAGAACCTGGAAGAGGACCTGGGCGCGGTGCTGTTCCAGCGCGGGCGGCGGCAGATGACGCTGACGCCGGAAGGCCAACGCCTGCTGGACTATGCGCAGCGCATCCTGGCATTGACGGCCGAAGCGCGGCAGGCCGTGCGCGACGAAGCGCCGCAAGGTTTCTTGCGGCTGGGTTCCATGGAAGCCGCCGCGGCCAGCCGGCTGCCGGCCGTGCTGGCCGGCTTCAACCGCAAGTGGCCCGCGGTGCGCATCGAGATCAAGATCGGTACGACGCAGGCCCTGGCCGATGCGGTGGGCGCGCACCGCCTGGACTGTGCCATCGTGGCGCATCCCGGCGAAGGTCGGCCGGAGCACGCGGACATGGCGCGTCTGGGCGCGGATCTGGAAGGCCGCTATCTGTTTTCGGAAAGATTGCTGCTGGTGGCGCCGCCGTCGCATCCGCGCATCCGGCGCGCGCGCGATGTGCGCGTGCGCAACATCGCGGCCTTCGGGCAGGGTTGCACGTATCGCAGTTGCATCGACGACTGGCTGGCGCGCGACGGCGATAGCCTGGACGGCTGGGGCATCCTGGAGCAGGGCTCGTATGCCTCCATCCTGGCCTGCGTGATGGCCGGCACGGCAGTGGCGGCGATCCCGCAATCCGTATTCGAAATGCATCCGGCGGCGGCCACCGCGCGCACCGCCTATCTGCGCACCGTCAACAGCTTCCTGATCCGCCGCGCAGGGTACGCAACGTCCGCCTGCACGGCCTTTTACGAGGAGATGCGGCGCGGCGCAGCCTGACCCCGTCCGCCGCGCGCGGCGCCGGCCGGCCCGAAAACATCCCGCAGCGCATCCGAGAGCACATCCGACAGCGCATCCGACAGCACATCCGACAGCCCAGCCAAGGAGCCCATCATGTCAGCCCGTATCCGAACCCCGTTCACAGAACGCCTGGGATTGTCCACGCCCATCGTCCAGGCGCCCATGGCCGGCGTGACCACCCCCGCGCTGGCCGCCGCATCGGCCAACGCGGGGGCACTGGGATTTTTGGGCGCCGGGGCGATGACAGCGGCGGCGGCGCGCAAGGCGATCGTCGACACGCGCGCGCTGACGCAGCGGCCGTTCGGCGTGAACGTCTTCTGCCATCGTCCGGCCGTGGCCGATGCGGCCACCGAGGCCGCCTGGCTGTCCTACCTGGCGCCGGTGTTTCGCGAATTCGGCGCCGAGCCACCCAAGGCTTTGGGCGAGATCTACACCAGCTTCGTGCAGGACGATGCCATGCTCGAGGTCTTCCTGGCGGAGCGGCCGGCGGTGGTCAGCTTTCATTTCGGCTTGCCGGATGCCGCCCGCATCCGCGCGCTGCGCGAGGCCGGCATCTACCTGATGGCCAGCGCCACCAGCGTGGAGGAAGCGCTGCGCATCCGGGACGCCGGTATCGACGCGATCGTGGCGCAGGGCTACGAAGCCGGCGGCCATCGCGGCGTATTCGACCCCGGCGCGAAGGACGAGCGCCTCGGCACCCTGGCCTTGACGCGCCTGCTGGTGCGCCGCATCGATCTGCCCGTGGTGGCGGCCGGCGGCATCATGGATGGCGCGGGTATCGCCGCTGTGCTGGCCTTGGGCGCGCAGGGCGCGCAACTGGGCACGGCCTTCGTCGCGTGTCCGGAGTCATCCGCCGACGCGGCGTTCCGCGCGGCCCTGGCGGATGCCTGGGCGGTCACCTCCATGACCGCGGCCATCTCCGGGCGCCGCGCCCGCGGGCTCTACAACCGCTTGATGCAGCTGGGCGAAGCGGCGGACAGCCCAGCCGTGCCGGACTATCCCATTGCCTACGATGCGGGCAAGGCGCTGAACGCGGCGGCCAAGGCGCGCGGCAACAGCGACTTCGCGGCGCAATGGGCCGGCCAGGCGGTGAGATTGTCGCGGGCATTGCCGGCGGCTGAGCTGGTCGCGGCGCTGGACGCCGAACTGGACGAATCCCTGCAAAAGCTGCTTGCCTTGCAAGGCGGATCGACGGCGCGATAGCCATCCACCGGCTACTCGCCGGCGGTATCCGAATCGAAGTGCGCCAGCAGCTCGCGCAACATCGGGCCGATGGCGCGCAGTTCCTCGAAATGGGCGACGGACAAGGCATCCAGCTTGTCCTGCGCCGCGCGCGTCAGGGCCACGTGCACCTTGCGCCGGTCCATCGCATCGGCCCGGCGTTCGACCAGGCCCATGCGTTCCAGCCGATTGATCAGCTCGCCGGCGCTGTGCGGCCGCAGCAACAGCCAATCGGCGATTTCGCCCACGGTCATCGTCTCGTCCGGCGCGGCCTTGATCGCCAGCAGGGCCTGGTGCTGCTGCGGTGTCAGCCCGCGCTCGGCCGCCGCGGATTCGCTGAAGGCGGTGAACTGGCGCAAGGCGAAACGCAGCCGCGCCAAGGCGACGAAGTCGTCCGCCTGCAGCGCGCGCGAGCCGGCTGTATCGGCATGGCGCCGTGACAGCTGGTCCAGGCGGGGAATGGGAGAGCGCGACATGCCGGCTATGGTACAGCCACTTCAGGCGCGTCCGTGGGCTTCCGCCACGGCCTGGCAGGCCGCGCAACGGATGGCGGTGGGCAGGGCGAACAGGCGCGCTTGCGGTATGGCCCCCTGGCAGTCGATGCAGATGCCGTATTCGTCCTGCGCCAGGCGCGCCAGCGCGCGGTCGACGTTGGCCAGGGTGTGACGGTCGATTTCCATTTCGGCCCAGCGCACTTCGTCCTGCCGGCGCGGTTCCGCGGCATCCGCGGCATCGCCGGCTTCGTGGCCGGCGTCCGTCCGCCCGGCTCCCGTATCGGCCCCGCCTTGCATTTCCAGCAGCGCGCGAGCGCGGATGTCACGCAGCCGTTGCGCCAGGGCGGTGAGCTCCGCGGCGGATAAGTGGGACATGGCCTCGCTCCTCTTTATGGAAATCATTGTCCGCCGCTCTGCGAGTGCCATGCTTGATGGCGATCAAACGCCACGCGCGGGGCGGCAGGGATCCCTATCAAGTAGCGTTCCAGGCGGACGACAGGCGGGGTTGCCGCGCCGGCAAAGGGCGCGGACGGCGATGGACGAGCAGGAATGGGAACGGCATCGCGGAAATCGACGCCTGGCCAGGGTGAGGACACGGCATGCCGCCGCGCGTCAGGAAGCGGGCAGGCGTTCGACCCGGTGCGTATACCAGAACGACCAGGCGACCAGGCCCAGCATGGTCAGATAGCTCACCGCCGGGACCGCCGCGAGGAAATGCTGGAACGGCCAGCCGGCGCGCGACCACACCTGCCACCAGCCCTCGAAAAGGAAGGCCACGCCCCAGGTCGCCGTCAGCACGACGGCGGGCTTGCCCGACGAGGGCGAGCCCGATTCCGGCAAGAGTCCCAGCAGCACCGGCCGGCCAACGAGCAGCGAGGCCAGGAAGACTGCCCCCATGGCCGTGGACCAGGCCGCGGCCCAGATCGTCCACAGCCCCAGCGCTATCACCACGGCGCCCGCCACGCCGCACAGCGCCACGCCTATCAGTACCGTCTTCAGGAGCGTATCGATGCGTTCGCGCTGGGCGCGGTACGCGACAGCGCGGATCAGCGGGATCGCCCCGGCGGCGATGAGGGCGTCCAGGTAATTGCCGTGGGGCTCGGCAATGCGAAACAGCAGCCATGGCACGGGTACGCAGGCCAGAAATTCCAATGGTTTGCGCATGGAGCGAGGCTCCCGTTCAAGGCGACGCGGAAGTGTATCTCAATCGGCCTACCATGGTTTCGACTCGATGGGATATTCTTCCTGGATTTTTCCGCCAGATTTTTCATAACTGTGTCTTTTTTGCACTAGCGGCCGCGTTGTGGAATCGCGCGCAACGACGGTCCCCTGCCGGCGCGCCGGGCGTGTAGGCGATGCCCTACAAAAAGTGTCCCGGAAACGCCGATATTGGCCATCCGGCCTGTTGGGCACAATGCTATTCACCTGCATACGGGGCGCGGCATCTGGGCGCGGCCGGTACGGTCAGGCAACGACATTCGCGCCACGGAGCCGCCATGGAAGACCTTCACACCGACACGTTCGCATTCTCAGAATATCTATCCGGGTCGGCGCCGTGGCTGGACAGCGTCGCGCCGCCCAGGACCGCCGGACGCGTGCCGTGCGACGGCTGCGGGGCCCGCAGGCTTTGCCAGGCGGCCCAGCTGTGCCGCGGCGGACAGGAAAGGCCGGTGGCGCTGCCCGTGTGCTCGCGCAAGGTCAGCGCGGGCGAGGCGGTCTACCGTGCCGGCGATCCGCTGCGCAACCTGTACACGTCCCGCGCCGGCACCTGCAAAAGCATCCGGCTGTACCGCGACGGGCGGCAGCAGATCACCGGGTTCCATTTGAACGGTGAATTCCTCGGCCTGGATGCGATCGCGACAGGCCGGCACGAGACCGACGCGGTGGCGCTGGAGGACATGGTCGTCTGCGTGCTGCCGTACCGTGAAATCGAGGCACTGTCGGATGAACACGCCGATGTGCGCCGCGGCATGCAGCGCATGCTGAGCCGAGAAATCGTGCGCGAAGCCGGACTGCTGATGTTGATGGGCAATCTAAGCGCCGAAGAGCGGGTTGCCGCCTTCCTGGTGGACCTGGCCGACCGCTACGCCGAGCGCGGCTATTCCCCGGTTGCGTTCACGCTTCGCATGAGCCGCGAAGAGATCGGCTCGCACCTGGGCATGAAGCTCGAAACCGTCAGCCGGATGTTTTCCCGTCTGCAGCAGCGCGGATTGATCGCCCTGCATGGCAAGGAAGTGCGCATCCTGGACCTGCCGGCCCTGCGGCTGGCCTGAGCCCGGCGTTCGCCGGATCGGGAGGCCCGCCGGATCGGGAGAGGGCACGGATCGATAAGGCCGCACGGCGCACGCGCCGCGACCGCCGCTATTCAGGTAACAGCGGGTTACGGTCGGCTACGCTCGCGGCATGACTTCAGCGATCTCCGACTCTGTACCGTGCGTAGCGGGTGAACAATGGCTCGCCCTGGGCCGGGCTCTTAACGGGGCCGGCCGGCATGCGGAAGCGGTAAAAGCGCTGCAGCGGGCCGCCGCCGACCTGCCGCTGGATCTGGATGTCTATCGCGCGCTGGTCGAAGCCTTCGACGCCAGCGGGCAGGTCGCCGATGCCGCATCCGCCCGGATCGGCATCGATGCCATCGAACGGCGCCGTGCGGTCGACCTGTTCGAGATCGGCCGCGTGTACGCCAGGCATGGCCAATGGGATGCTGCCGGCCACTGGCTGGAGCGGGCCTTGATGATCGATCCAGGGCTGTTCACGGCGCACATCTGCATGGCCTGGGTGCTGCGGCAACTGGGGCGCGCAAGCGAAAACGGCCGGCAGGTCCATCGCGTCTATCGCCGCCAGGCCGCCTTCGTCCAGGCCAGGGCGGGCGGACGGCGCCGCACCGTCCTTATCCTGTGCTCCAGCGGCTTTGCCAATGTGCCGTTTCGCCATCTGCTGCCGCCGGCGGTGAACCGGGTCATCCGTTGGGTGGTGGACCTGGGCGTGGTCGGCATGGTCCGCGGCCGCACCCGTCGCCTGCCGCGCTACGACATCGCTTTCAATGTCGTCGGGGATGCCGACCTGGGCGTGCTGTGCCGGGAAGACCTGGCGCGTTTCGCCGCCGTGGCGCCGACGCCGGTGCTGAACCAGCCGGATCGCATCGAGCGGACGACGCGCGAGCGTATCGGCGTGCTGCTCGACGGCATCGCGGACATCCTGGTGCCCGCCACGGTGCGCTGGGACCGCGGCGGCGGCGCCGGAGAGACCGTGCACGATGCGATCGCCCGTACGGGCATGCGCTATCCCGCCATCGTGCGGCCGGCGGGGGAGCACGGAGGCCAGGGCGTGGTGCTGCTGGCCGCGCCCGGAGACGCTTGCGCGCTGCCCGACGCGGGGGATATATACCTGACCGACTACCACGAGTACCGGTCCGCCGACGGCTGCTACCGCAAGTACCGGGTCATCTTTATCGACCGCGAACCGTATCCCTACCACCTCGCGATCGGCAGCCTGTGGCTGCTGCACTATTTCTCCGCGGACATGCTTTCACAGGCCTGGAAGCTGGACGAGGAAGAGCGGTTCCTGCGGGACCCCGAAGCCGTGCTGGGCGCACCTGCCTGGGCCGCGTTGCGCGCCATCGGAATGCGCATGGACATGGACTACTGCGGCATCGATTTTTCCCTGCTGCCCGACGGCCGGGTCCTGGTGTTCGAAACCAACGCCACCATGCTGGTGCACCCGGAGGTCGAGGACGATGGACTGCGCTTCAAGAATGCCTACGTGCAGAAGATATTCGATGCGTTCGACGCCCTGATGACGCGTCGGGTGCCGGCCGCCACCTGACGCGCCTCTATCTCCGTATGTGTGCGGACGATTCAAATCTTTCATGCGGGATGCGGGCGCAAGGCCGGTTTTCCTATGGATAATCGCGGCCTTGCATGATCCGTCCGGGCGGGATGGACTGCTCTTCAGCCGCGCAAGCAGTTGTTAGCGGCCATCCGCCGGCACGCTCGCCGGGCGTACATTTTCCTCAGTAGCGCGGCGTGCCGGTGTCTTCACCGCGGGCAAGCCTGCCGCGCCACGCGATTCCTGGCTGGTGTGTTTCTTCCCCCGATTCCGCCGCGGCGGCATGGAGGAACGCGATGCGTGCATGCCTCAGAACCAGGCGGCGCCGGGCCGCGAGGGGGCGATATGAGCCAGCCTGATCGTGGCGATATCGCTCGCGTCTTTTTCCTGATCGTCGTGCTCTCGGCCTTGCTGGTGGGCAGCGTGTACGTCCTGCGCCCATTCATTCCGGGATTGATCTGGGCGACCACCATCGTGGTGGCATCGTGGCCGCTGCTGCTGGCCGTGGAGCGGCGGTTGGGCAAGCGGCGGTGGCTGGCCGTTACCGTCATGATGGCGGGCCTGGTCGTCGTGATGGTGCTGCCGCTGTATCACACCATCGCCACCTTGGCGGAGCGGGCCAACGAGATCATGGTGGCCATCCGCAAGCTGCCCACCTATGCCTTGCTGCCGCCGCCCGGCTGGGTGCGCGACATTCCCTTGATCGGGCATCGGACGGCCACGGAATGGCAGCGGCTGTCCGATGCGGGGCCGGGCGGCCTGCTGGCGCGGATAGAGCCCTACCTGACGCTGGGCGCGCGCTGGGTGCTCGGCCGCGCGGCAGTATTGGGCGCCTTCGCCGTGCATATGCTGGTGACGCTGGTGTTCTCCGGCATCCTCTACGCGCATGGCGAGGCCGCGGCGGGTTTCGTGTCGCGCCTGGCCGTCCGGCTGGCCGGCCAGGCGGGCGAGGGCGCCATCCTGCTGGCGGGCCAGGCGGTACGTGCCGTCGCGCTGGGCATCGTGCTGACGGCCATTGTCCAGGCCACGCTGGGCGGACTCGGCCTGTGGTTGGCCGGCGTGCCGGCGGCGGGCATCCTGACGGCCATCATGCTGCTGCTATGCGTGGCCCAGATCGGCCCTTTGCTTCCCATGGCGTTCGGCGTGATCTGGCTTTACCGGTTGGACGCCAACCTGGCCGCGACACTGCTGCTGCTGTGGGGAATCTTTATCGGCACCATGGACAACGTGCTGCGCCCGGTGCTGATCAGCCGGGGAGTGCGCCTGCCGCTGCTGCTTATCCTGTGCGGGGTGGTCGGCGGCCTGCTGGCTTTCGGGCCGGTCGGGCTATTCATCGGGCCGGTGATTCTTGCGGTCACCCACGTGATGCTGCGTACCTGGGTGGACGGCGTGCCGCTGCCGCACGCAACGCCGGGCGTGCCAGGCGCCGCGATGCCGCCGCGCCACGCGACGCCGGACCCGCAAGGCGATGCGCCGCCGCAGCCGCAAGGGGCGCGCGATCAGGCCGCGCGGACGTAGTCGGGATACCGCTTGCAGATGTCTTCCACCTGGCTCAGGGTACCGGACAGGTGCTCGCGCAATGCCTGCTGCGCGCGTGGCGCATCGCGCGCGACGATCGCATCCAGGATGCGCTGATGGTCCTGCAGGATGCGCTCGGCCTTGCCGGCTTCGGGCAAATGCAGCCGGCGCAGGCGATCGACGTGGCCGCTGTAGCGTTGTTCCAGCTCCCAAAGACCGAGCACCCCCGCCGCGTCGTGCATCTCGCGGTGGAACGCCTGGTCGGCGGCGATGAACTGGGTGTACTGGTTGGCGGCCAGGCTGGCGCGCTGCAGGTCGATATGGCCTTGCAGGCGGGCGGCGAGCAGGGCGTCCGCGCGGCTGGCCAGCACATGGACGATTTCCAGTTCCAGCGAACGGCGCAGGAAATGCGCCTGGCGCGCGGCCGCGATATCGATGCGGCTGACCTCGGTGGTGTGCTGCGGAAAGATGTCGACCAGACCTTCCTCGCTCAGTCGCAATAGCGCATCCCGGATGGGCGTCTGGCTCAAGCCGAAGGCTTCGGCCAGTTCGGGCCGGGGCAGGACGGTGCCGGGGGCCAGCTCCATCGACACGATCAGTTCGCGCAGCTTGTCGAAGACCTGCGGCGCGGCGTGGCGGGAGCGGGCCAGGCGCAGGGTGGAGAGGATTTCAGTCAAGGACATGGATCTGCGCGTAGGCGTGGCGCGGCTTGCCTGGCCGGCCGCGCCGCCGGAGTTAGGATAGGAATCGGACCCGGAATTGTAGCGGTCGGACCGCGTTGACATACTAATACATTAGTGTTTCAATGCGAGCCGAGACACGCCGCGGCCGGGTCCGGCGCCTATAAATCCGATACGAGTGGAATCCATGACACGCACTTACGAAAGCCTGCGCAGCGCGCGCTGGATGGCCAAGGACGACCTGCGTTCCTTCGGCCACCGTTCCCGCATGATGCAGATGGGGTATGCGCCCGAAGACTGGGAAGGCCGGCCCATCATCGCCATCCTCAACACCTGGTCGGATCTGCAGCCCTGTCACATGCATTTCAAGGAGCGCGTGGCGGACGTCAAGCGCGGCGTGCTGCAGGCGGGCGGCTTTCCCGTGGAGCTGCCGGCGCTGTCGGTATCGGAGTCCTTCGTCAAACCGACCACCATGCTCTATCGCAACATGCTGGCGATGGAGGCGGAAGAGTTGCTGCGCAGCCATCCGGTGGATGGCGCGGTGCTGATGGGCGGCTGCGACAAGACCACCCCGGGCCTCATCATGGGCGCCATCAGCGCCGGCCTGCCTTGCGTCTACTTGCCGGCGGGCCCGATGCTGCGCGGCAACTGGAAGGGCAAGGTGCTGGGTTCGGGCTCCGACGCATGGAAGCTGTGGGACGAACGGCGCGCCGGCAATATCAGCAAAGTGGAATGGACGGAAGTCGAGGGCGGCATCGCGCGCAGCTACGGCACGTGCATGACCATGGGTACGGCCAGCACCATGACCGCCATCGCCGAGGCCATCGGCATGACGCTGCCCGGTGCGTCCTCCATTCCGGCCGCCGATGTCAGTCACATGCGCATGGCCGCCGAGTGCGGCCGCCGCGCAGTCGAGATGGTGTGGGACGACCTGACCCCGCAGAAGATCCTGACGGTGGCGTCGTTCAAGAACGCCATCAACGTGGCCATGGCCATGGGCTGTTCGACCAATGCCATCGTGCACCTGGTCGCCATGTCGCGGCGCGCCGGCTGCGCGGTCGGGCTGGAAGATTTCGATGCGGCCAGCCGCAAGGTGCCGGTCATCGCCAACATCCGGCCCAGCGGCGATACCTACCTGATGGAAGACTTCTATTACGCCGGCGGCCTGCCCGCGCTGATGAACCGCCTGGCGGCGCATCTGGACCTGTCGGCCTTGACGGTGAACGGCAAGACGCTGGGCGACAACATCCAGGGCGCGGAGGTCTACAACGACGACGTTATCCGTCCGCTGGACAACGCCATCTACGACGAAGGCGCGCTGGCCGTGCTGCGCGGGAACATCGCGCCGGACGGCTGCGTCATCAAGCCCAGCGCCTGCGCGCCGCAATACCTGCAGCACACCGGCCCGGCGCTGGTGTTCGACGACTATCCCAGCATGAAGGCCGCGGTGGAGGACGAGAACCTGGATGTCACCGCCGACCACATCCTGATCCTGCGCAACGCCGGCCCGCAAGGCGGCCCCGGCATGCCCGAATGGGGCATGCTGCCCATCCCCACCAAGCTGGTCAAGCAGGGCGTGCGCGATATGCTGCGGCTGTCGGATGCGCGCATGAGCGGCACCAGCTACGGCGCCTGCATCCTGCACGCGGCGCCGGAAGCCTATATCGGCGGCCCCCTGGCGCTGGTGCGCACGGGCGACCTGATCACCGTGGACGTGCCCGCGCGCCGCATCCACTTGAATATCAGCGACGAGGAAATGGCCGCGCGCCGGGCCGCGTGGCAGCCGCCGCCGCGCCGCTACGAGCGCGGCTACGGCTGGATGTATTCCAAGCACATCCTGCAGGCCAACGAAGGCTGCGATTTCGATTTCCTGGAAACCGGGTTTGGCGCGCCGGTCTCCGAACCCGAGATTTTCTGATCCGCGTCCGCCCGTATCCGGCGCGCGCCTTCGCGCGCCTTCCACCGATATCCCGGAGTTCCCCGTGTCGCAACTCAAACCCGAAACCAAGGCCCGGCTGGCGCAGGTCAGCACGGCCACGCTCTGCACGGCCCTGTTCAAGCGCGGCCTGCGCAACCAGTTCATCCAGAACGTGCATCCGCTGAACGGCGACCTGCCCAATATGGTGGGAGAGGCCTTCACCTTGCGGTACATCCCGGCGCGCGAGGACCTGAATCACATCAAGGTCTTCGAGGACCGCAGCCATCCGCAGCGCGTGGCGATCGAGACCTGCCCCGAAGGCGCGGTCATGGTCATCGACAGCCGCAATGACGCGCGCGCGGCATCCGCGGGTTCCATCCTGGTGACGCGGTTGATGAAGCGCGGCGCGGCCGGCGTCGTCACCGACGGCGGTTTCCGCGACTCGCCGGAGATCGCCAAAATGGGCTTTCCCGCCTATCACCAGCGCCCCTCGGCGCCCACCAACCTGACCCTGCATCAGGCGCTGGACATCAATGTGCCCATCGGCTGCGGCGATGTCGCCGTGTTCCCGGGCGACGTGGTCGTCGGCGATGGGGAAGGCGTGGTCGTGATCCCCGCCCATATGGCCGACGAGATCGCCGCCGAGGCTACCGAGATGACCGCATTCGAGGATTTCGTCACCGAGCGCGTGCGCGAAGGCGCATCGACGCTGGGGCTGTATCCGCCGACCGACCCGGCCTCGCGTGATGCCTTCGCCGAATGGCGCAAGGCGCGCGGCCGCTAGAACCGCCCGGAAACCCGCGCCGGACATCTTTGCCGGGCCTTCGGCGCCGCGCCTGCCCGGGCGGCGCCGGGGGGCGTTCGTCCCGCGGAAGCCATATCCCGCATGCCGGCACGGGGCCGTGCATGTCCATAGCAAAAGCGATAGACAGGAGACAACCATGACATCGCAACGACGCAGGGCGCTTGCCGCCCTGGCCGGCGCCGGCTTGCTGGCGACCGTGGGCATCCCGGCGCACGCCGCCGACTGGCCGCAACAGAAACCGATTTCCTATGTCGTGCCGTTCACGCCCGGCGGATCCACCGACGTGGTGGGCCGCGTCATCGCGCAGAAGCTGTCGGAGCGCCTGCACCAGTCGGTCGTGGTGGAAAACAAACCGGGCGCGGCCGGTGCCATCGGCGCCGCCTATGTGGCGAAGGCGACCCCGGACGGCTACACGCTGTTCGGCGGCACCATCAGCACCCACGCCATCAATCCCAGCCTGTACAAGAACCTCAGCTACGACCCGGTCAAGGACTTCGAACCGGTGTCGCTGGTGGCGACCCTGCCCAACGTGCTGCTGGTCGATCCGCACCTGAAGCTGAAGTCGGTGGCCGATCTGATCGCCTTGCTGAAGAAGGATCCCTCCAAGCGCACTTTCGCCTCGTCCGGCGCGGGTACGTCCACCCATCTGACGGGCGAGCTGTTCGCCCAGACCATCGGCGTGCCGCTGACCCACATCCCCTACAAGGGCACGCCGCCCGCGATGGTCGACGTCTCGTCCGGCAATGTGACCTTTATGTTCGACCAGATGACGGCCGCCTTGCCGTTGCTGCAGCAAGGCAAGCTGCAGTTGCTGGCGGTGACGACGGCCAAGCGGATCCCGCTGGCGCCGGACGTCCCCACGCTGCAGGAAGCGGGCGTGCCGGGCTTCGACGTGTCGTCATGGCAGGCCGTGTATGCCCCCAAGGGCACGCCCAAGGCCATCGTCGACCGCCTGTCCAAGGAAATCGCCGAGATCCTCAAGGAACCTGATGTGCAGGAAAAGCTCGGCAAGACCATGGGGATGCAACTGGTGGGGGGCTCGCCCGAACAGTTGCGCGACCTGATGGCCCGGGAGATCCCGCGCTGGGCCGAGGTGGTGAAGAAGTCGGGGGCGAAGGCCGAGTAAGCCGGGCGCTGCCACGCGTCGCGGGGTATGCCGGGGCGCGGCCCGGCGCCCTGGCATATCCGGGATAGCCGCTATTTGCCGGCACGCCACACCGCCACGCCGGCGAAATCGCCGCCCGCGCGGTGGGAGGCCGCGCCGGCCGCCGCCGCGGCCAGCCGCGCCTCTTCGGCCTCCACCGTCTTGCCGGTATCGATGAACAGCGCGGCGATAGTGCCGACGGCCAGCAGGCAGGCGGAAATCACGAACGGCACGGTGTAGCTTCCCGTTGTCTGGATCAGCACGCCAAACACCACGGGCGAGATCATGCCGGCGATGCCGAAGCCGGTGTTCATCATTCCGCCGGCGGTGCCCGCGTACTTGCCCGCAATGTCCAGCGGCAGGGTCCACAGCACGGGATTGGTGATCTCCAGGAAGAAGAACGACGCGCTCAGAAGCAGGACCGCGACGATCGGATCGCGCACGAAAACTACCGGTCCCAGGAAAACCAGAGAGCCCAGCATCCCGGTGACGAGCACGGTGCAGCGCGCCATGCGCAAGCGCCCCGTTTTCTTGTACAGGTGATCCGAGACGACGCCGCCCAACGTGTCGCCGATCACGCCGGCCAATAGCGGCAGGGCCGTGAACAACGCGAGTTGCTTCAGGTCGAAGCCGCGCGCTTCCTTCAGATAGGACGGCAGCCAGGTCAGGTATACCCACAGCAGCCAGCCGTAGCAGAAGTCCACGAAGGTCACGAGCCACATGCGGCGCACCAGGATGCGCCATGGCGTTTTGGCGTCGCGGGCGCGCTCGCAATCGCCCTTGCGGTAGCCGATCTCGGCCATCTCGCTCGCGTCGACCCGTCGATGCTGTTCCGGCGAATTGGTGAACACGAAGGCATACAGCGCGGTCCAGACCAGGCTGAGCGCGCCCAGCAGCAGGAAGGCATCGCGCCATCCACCGAAGGCGATGACCACCAGGACCAGCGGCGGGGTGACGGCGCCGCCCAGACGCGCGAAGCTGTGGGTGATGCCCTGGGCGAAGCCGCGTTCCGTGGCCGGCATCCAATAGGTAAAGGCACGCGTGGCGGTGGGGAACGCGCCGCCTTCACCCACGCCCAGCAGGAAGCGCAGCATCACCAGCATGCCGACGCTGCCGGCAAAACCCGTGGCCAGCGTCGCGACCCCCCAGATCAGGGACAGCACGATCAGCACCCGCTTCGGTCCGTACTTGTCGGCCAGCCAGCCGCCGATGATCTGCATGGCCGCGTAGGGATAGGCGAAAGCCGAGAACACCAGGCCCAGTTCGGTGCTGGTCAGCCCCATCTCCTGGCGGATCATGGGCGCGGCCACCGAAATGTTCACGCGGTCGATATATGAAATGAAGTACATCAGGCACATGACCCCCAGGATGATGTGGCGGGTCTTCACGTGCGGTAGTCGCTTTCCCATGTCGTCTCCTCCTGTCTGCGCCGGTTATCCGGTCGATTCGTGCCGTTCGCCTTCTTTCTTAACAGGCCCTAGGGCAATAGCTTCAGGCGCTGCACCTTGCCCGAGGGGCCGCGCGGCAGCTCGGCCACGGTGCGGAACTCCTTGGGTGTCTTGTATCGGCCCAGCTCGCGCAGGCAATGCGCGCGCAGATCGTCGACGTCGATGCGGTCGCCGCGGGGGACGACGAAGGCGATGATTTCCTGGCCGTAGGAAGGGTCGGGCGCGCCGACGCTGGCCGCCTCCAGCACGCCGGGGTGCTTGAGCAAGGCTTCGTCGATCTCGCGCGGCGCGATGTTTTCCCCACCCTTGATGATCAGCTCCTTGGCGCGGCCATTGATATAGAAGTAGCCTTCGGCATCGCGGTAGCCCAGGTCGCCGGTCCGCAGCCAGCCATCGTCGGTGTAGGCCTTGTGCGTTTCCTCGGGCTGCTTGTAGTAGCCGCGCATGACCTGCGGGCCGCGCACCACGATCTCGCCGCATTCGCCCGGCTCGGCCGTGCGGCCGTCGGGCAACAGAATTTTGGCCTGCGCGCCGCAGGGCAGGCCGATGCTGCCTACGCGCCGCCGGTCCGCGGCAAGGGGGTTGCTGAATAGGGGCGCGGCGGTTTCCGTCATGCCCATGGTTTCGATGACGCCGATACCAAAGCGTGTTTCGAAAGCGCGATGATGCTCCGGCGGCAGGGCGGCGGATGCCGAGCGGCAAAAGCGGATGCGGCGCAGGGCGTCGGCATCGGCGGCCTCTTCCCCATTCAGCAGATAGGCGACGATGGTGGGCACCACATTGATCCAGGTGCACCGATGGTCGATGACATCGCGCCAGAAAGTGCGCGCCGAAAAGCGCGGCGGCATGACGACCGACCCGCCATGCGCCAGCGGCGCCAGCAGCGTCACCACCAGGCCGTTGATGTGATACAGCGGCAGCGATGCCATGACCCGGTCTTCCGGGCCCAGGCGATGCTCCGCGCTGATGATTTGCGCGTTGGCGACCAGGTTGGCGTGCGTAAGCAGCACGCCCTTGGGCGTGCCCGTGGTGCCGGAGGTATACATCAGCAGGGCATCGTGGCCGGGCGCCGGCGCGTCCGCCGGGCCGGAAGCGTCGGCATCACGGCATCGCGGCCCGGCCGGCGCAGCCTCGCCCTCGCCCTCGGCGAGCACGGCATGGCCTGCCCGAGACGGCCGCCATGCCATCGGGCCGTCGATGCATACCGGATGCGGCAACCCGGCGAGCCCGTCCGCGCGCAGTTCGGTCAGCGCCGCGTCGATCGGACCTTGCGTCGCGGCGGTCGTGAAGACCAGCCGGGAGTCCGAATGGCGCAGGATGTGGCGGGTCTGGACCGGCTGGCACAGCAGGTTGATGGGATTGGCGACCAGGCCGCTGTACATGGCGCCCAGCAGCAGGCGCGCGGCGTGGATGCAATTGCCCATATAAACGGACACGACATCGCCACGCTGCAAACCCTGCTGGCGCAGGCGTGCCCGCAGCGCGCGGCAATCGGCCTGTAGCTGGCCGTAGGTCAGGATCGTCGCCGGCCGGCCCGGCGCGTTGTCGTCGTCCAGGGCGATCAGGAAAGGCGTGTCCGGATGCGTCGCCGCGCGCGCGTCGATCAGGTCGCGGATGGTGCTGGCGCCGCTCATTGTCCGTACCTCTCGAAAAAGTCGCCCAATACATCGTCCAGCTCCGGGACCCGTTCCTCGATGGGATGGGCGATGCGCGTGATGTTCAGGTAGTGCCGGTAGTTCAGGTTGTCGGAGAAGTTGTTGCGCCCCCACGTGCCGCAGCCCATGGACAGCGAGAACGGCAGGCCGTTGTCGAAGTTGCCGCCGGTGGCGAAGCAGTGCGATTGATTGACGATGACGCGGGCCACCGGAAGACCGCGCGCCAGGGATTCGGCGCGCTCCGGCGTCGCGGTGTGCAGGCCGACCGAATGTCCCGCGCCCATATAGGCGTAGATGCGGTCGACGATCTCCGCGGCATGCGCGAAATCGCGCGCACGGTAGACGGCCAGCACGGGCGATAGCTTCTCTCCGGAAAATGGATGATCCGGGCCGTAGCCGTCTTCCTCGGCCATCAAAAAGCCGGGCTGCCGCGCGGCAATGGCATGCAGGCCGGCGCGGATGGCCAGGGTGGCGGCGTCCCGCGCCGTCATGGCGTGCGACAGCTTGCCTTCCTGCCACATCGCGCGTTGCAGCGCCGTCTTGCCGGCGGCATCCAGCAGGGCGCCGCCGGCCGCGGCAAGCTCGTCCAGCATGCGCGCGTAAACGGCGTCCTCGATCACCACGCTGTTCTCGGACGAGCAGCTGGTCGCGTTGTCGAACATCTTGGAGCGGGCGATGCGTTGCGCCGCGAGCCGCAGGTCCGCGCTGGCGTCGACGATGGCGGCGACGTTGCCGGCGCCCACGCCGAAGGCCGGCGTGCCGCTCTGGTAAGCCATGCGGACGTTCGACTGCGATCCGGTGGCGACCACCAGGTCCGCTTGCCGCATCAATTCCCCGGTGGCCTGTTTATCGACCGGCGCGGGCAGCATCTGGACGAGCGCCGCGGGCAGTCCGCAGCGATCCAGTTGGGCGTGCGCGTATTCCAGCAGCCGCGCGCAGGTCGAATGGCCCTTGGGCGAAGGCGCGACGATCACGGCATTGCCGCACTTCAGCGCGTTGATGATTTTGTTGGCGGGCGTCGCGGCCGGATTCGTCGACGGCGTGATGGCTGCCACCACGCCCACCGGCCTGGCGACTTCCACCAGGCCGCGCGCCGGGTCGCGCGAGATGACGCCCGTCGTCGGCACGCCATGCAGGTCGCGCATCAGGCCCAGCGTTTTGCGATGGTTCTTGCGTATCTTGTCCGGGACATTGCCCAGTCCCGTGTCGGCGACCGCGAGCTCGGCCAGCGCGCGGTTGCGGTTTGGCTCCATGATGGCCCAGGCGACTGCCTGGGCCGCGGTGTCCAGGCTTTGCTGGCCGCCGGCCAGCAGCGTTCGCTGCGCCGCGCGGGCCTGTTCGATCATGGTGGCGATGGAGGCGGAACCGGTGCCGGTCTGCGCGGGAACCGGGGCGGCAACCGCCAGCGTTGCGGAGGCGTTCATGCGTTTGCTTCCTTGCAAGAGAACCGGCCCTCACTCTAGGTCCACTCGCACCGCAGCAAAGTCCCGTTTTTTTCAACTCGCGCACCAGCTTTCCTCGCTAGAATCGAAATAAACGCTTTTCGGGACCGGTGTTGTCCCGAAAAACAATAAAGTCATCGCAAAAATACACAGAGCATAAGAAGAGGGAACCGCTGGAGGAGGCATGACGAATTGGAATCAATCCAATGCGGCGGCCGTGCGCGCTTTCCGGGTGCTGGAAACCCTGGCCAGCGCCGGCCGTCCGCTTTCGATGACCGAGCTGGTGGATACGCTGGGTCTTCCCAAGCAGACGGTGCACCGGATTCTCGGCCAGCTCACCGATGCATGGCTGGTGACGCGCGGCGCGGGCGACAGGCTCTATGAATGTTCGTCGCGGGTGCGCCAACTGGCGGTGAACGTGTTGATGCACGCCGGCCCGGCGGCGGCGCGTCACGCCTTGCTCGAACAACTCGTCGAACGCATCGGCGAAACCTGCAACCTGACCATGCTGTCCTGCAACGACGTCGTCTACGTCGACCGCGTGGAGACACGCTGGCCGCTGCGCCTGCATTTGCAGCCCGGCTCGCACGTACCGCTGCACTGTTCGGCCAGCGGCAAACTGCTGCTGAGCTTCCTGCCGCACGAGCGGCGCGAGCGCGTCCTGGCCACGCTGCCCCTGAGAGCCTATTCCGAGCGCACCATCGTCGACCGGGACCGCCTGCGCGAGGAACTTGCCCTGACGCGCAAACGGCGGCTGGCGGTGAACGACCAGGAACACCTGCAGGGCCTGATCGCGATCGCGGTGCCGGTGATGCTGGACCGCACGCGCGCCTGCGCCGCCATCGCGGTACAGGCGCCGGTAGGCCGGGTCACGCTGGAAGACCTGGAGACCTTCGTGCCGGACCTGCGCGCGGCCGCGGCCAAGACCGCGGAAACCTTTCGCCTGTAGAAAGGGCGGCTGCCGTCCGGGCAGGGCTACAATAGCTCGTCTCATTTTCCGGAACGGCTGGCATGACCAAGGCGGATACCCCGACGCTGCGTTCGTTCGCATTGCTGGAGCACCTCGTGCGGGCCGAGCGGCCCGTGTCCCTGGCCGAAATCGTGCAGGAATTCCCCGCGCCCAAGGCCTCGCTGCATCGCATGCTGGCCTCGCTGGAGGCGGGCGGACTGGTCATCCGCGAACCAGGACAGAAGAATGCCTACGCCATCGGGCCACGGCTGGCGCAGCTGGGGCTGGGCATCGTGATGCTGGCCGGCGAGCGGCGCCAGCGGCATGCCATCCTGTCGCGGCTGGTGGCCGAACTGGGCGAGACCTGCAACCTGACCATGCTGCACGAAAGCGAAGTGCTCTACCTGGACCGCATGGAAGCGCCCTGGCCGCTGCGCCTGGACTTGAAGCCCGGCTCGCATGTGCCGGCGCATTGCACCGCCAGTGGCAAGCTGCTGCTGGCCATGCTCCCGCGCCCGCGGCGGACCGCGCTGGTCCATGCATTGAAACTGCAGGGCCACACGCCCAATACCATTACCGACGTCGAGCTGCTGGAGGCCGAACTGGACCGCATCGGCCGCAAGCGCATCGCCATCGACAACGAAGAGTTCCTGACCGGCATCGTCTGCGTGGCCGCGCCGGTGATGGACGAGAACGACGTATGCCTGGCGGCGATCGCGGTGCATGCGCCGGTCCCCCGCACGCCGCTGTCGCGCGCGCTGGAGTTCGTGCCGCAATTGCAGCAGGCCGCGCGCGAGTTGGCCAAGACCTTCTAGCCGTAGCGCAAGCAGGCAGCGGGGGGCAGGCCGGGCCGAGCGGCTAGATCACCTCGTCCCGCAGGTAGTACCACTTGTACAGCAGCGCCTGGCCGATCCGCCGGAAGGGCGCGAACACGTGTCCCGGCAAGGGCGAGTTGTAGATGGGCAGGTCCCATTGCGCGCCCGCCTGGCCCATCAGGCGTTGCGCCATGCGGCGGCCGGCGGCGGCGGAAAACGACACGCCGTTGCCGCCGTAGCCGCAGGCGTAGTAGATCTGCTGGGACGGATCCGGCTGCGCGATGCGCGGCATCATATCGTGGCTGACGTCCACCCAGCCCCACCAGGAATAATCGATGTCCACATCGCGCAGTGCCGGGAATTTGCGCGCCAGGCCTTCCCGCAGCAGGTTCAGATGGCGCGGATGCCGCGCGTCCGCGCCCGACACGGCGCTGCGGCTGCCGATCTGCATGCGGCCGTCCGGCAGCAGGCGATAGTAGAAGCGCAGCGTGCGCGTATCGGTGATGAATACCGTGCTGCGCAGGCCGGCGGCTTCGCGTTCGGCGGGCGTCAGCACCCGCGTGACCATCGAGTTGGACAGGATGGGCATGATGCGGCCCGACAGGGCCGGATGCAGCCCTTGGGGCGTATAGCCGCCGGTGGCCACCGCCACGCGGCGGGCGCGCACCTCGCCTCCGGGCGTGCGCAGGCGGTGCACGCCGCCCACGGTATTCCAGCCCTGGACCGGGCTGGCGGTATGCACGCGCGCGCCGAGCGCGCGCGCCTGCCGCAGATAGCCGTAGGCCAGCTTCAGCGGATGCACGCCGATGCCGTCCGGTTCCAGCAGGGCGCCCGCCGCCTCGCGGTCCGCCGTATAGCGCGCATGCAGCTCCTCGCGGCTCAATATGCGCGTGTCGTAGCCGAATTGTTCGCGCATGACGCGCGCCTCGTTCTCCAGGAAAACCATCTTCTTGGCGCGATGGGCGGTGTACAGATGGCCGCCCGGCTGGGCGTCGCACTCGATGGTGTCGACGAGGCTCTTCCAGTACTCGAAACCTTCGCGTATCTCCGCATCGAGCCGGCGCGCGGTTTCCAGGCCCCAGCGCGCGATCCATTGCGATCGATACAGGCGGCCGGAGGCATTCTGGCCCTGGCCGCCGTTGCGGCTGGTGCACCCCCATGCCGCGCGGTTGGCTTCGAGCACGACGGCCTGTACGCCGTGATCGCGCGCCAGCGCGAGCGCCGTGGCCAGGCCCGTGAAGCCCGAGCCGATGATCGCCACGTCGACGTCCATATCGGCCCGCACGGGGCCGTCGTCCGGCGGCGGGGGGCCGGCGGACGCGACCCAGTACGTGGGCGCGTAGTCCTGCCCCTGCCCGGTCGGCGACACGAGCGGATCGAACAAGGGATCGTAGGGGGCCGGGCCGGTGCCTGGCGGGACGCCGGCGGTCGCGGCCGGGGAGGGCGTGGGAACGTATGCGGCCACGATGAATCCCCAGGTAAGGGAAGCGGAAGGAAATGACCGGCGTCAGGCGGAAGCGGCCTGGCGCGCGGGCAGCGGCGGCCGGTTCTTGCGAAAGGCGTTCTTCACCAGGATCTTGCCGTCGCGGAATACGAACAGGTCGACCATGTTGGCTTCGATGCGCGTGCCATCGGCCTGGGTGCCGGTGAAAGTCGATTCGGATACGCCCCGGTCCCCCGCGACCCAGTGCGTGCCGTTGCGCCATTGCGCGTCGGGCACGTTCTCCCACGCGGCCGCGAAGGCCCGGCGCACGGCCTGCGGGCCGACGTGGCGGCTGCCGTAGGCCTCCGGGCCGGCGACGGTTTCGAATACGCAGTCCTCGTGCATGAACGACATCAGGCCATCGATGTCGTGGCGGTTCCAGGCGTCGGCGAAAGCGGCCAGCATCTCGGCGCTGACGGTGGCGGGCATGGGCAGTCTCCTCGCGGTTTCATGGTGAACGTGCGGCACAGCGTACGTAGCGCGGCGCGCGCGGCTAAGTACCAGAGCGCCGCGTTCGATGGGTCCAGGCGGATGCAGGTTCCGGTTGACAGCGGGCCGTCCGGCGCCTAGAGTTGCCAAAAATAAGTGGTATAAAACGTTCCGTTTTTCGGAATGAACGACAACCCCCACGATTCCGCCAGACAACGGCGAGGAGACCCTCCCATGACATCCAGCACCGCAAATCCCTCGAGTTCCGGTCCGCAGCGCATGACGCCCTCCGAGGCGTTCGTGGAGACGCTGGCGGCCAACGGCGTGACCGACATCTTCGGCATCATGGGCTCGGCTTTCATGGACGCGATGGACATCTTCGCGCCCGCCGGCATCCGCCTGATTCCCGTCGTGCACGAACAGGGCGCCGCGCACATGGCCGACGGCTATGCGCGCGTATCCGGGCGCCACGGCGTGGTCATCGGCCAGAACGGGCCGGGTATCAGCAACTGCGTGACGGCCATCGCCGCCGCCTATTGGGCGCATACGCCCGTGGTGATCGTCACGCCGGAAGCAGGCACGATGGGGATCGGGCTGGGCGGTTTCCAGGAAACCAACCAGTTGCCGATGTTCCAGGAATTCACGAAGTACCAGGGCCATGTGACCCATCCCGCGCGCATGGCCGAATTCACCGCCCGCTGCTTCGATCGCGCCATGGCGGAGATGGGGCCGGCCCAGCTGAACATCCCGCGCGACTACTTCTACGGCGATATCAAGGCGGAAATCCCGCAGCCGCGCCGGCTGGACCGTGGCCCGGGCGGCGACGACAGCCTGGAGCAGGCGGCGCAGCTGCTGGCCCAGGCCCGCTTTCCGGTCATCATCGCCGGCGGCGGCGTGGTGATGGGAGACGCGGTGGAGGAATGCCGCGTACTGGCCGAGCGCCTGGGCGCGCCGGTGGTCAACAGCTACCTGCACAACGATTCGTTCCCGGCCCGTCATCCTCTATGGTGCGGGCCGCTCGGCTACCAGGGCTCGAAGGCGGCGATGAAGCTGATCTCGCGCGCCGACGTCGTGCTCGCGCTGGGATCGCGCCTGGGGCCCTTCGGCACCTTGCCCCAGCATGGCATGGACTATTGGCCCAAGGACGCGAAGATTATCCAGATCGATGCCGACCACAAGATGCTGGGCCTGGTAAAGAAGATCACCGTCGGGATCTGCGGCGACGCCAAGGCCGCGGCCAAGGCCCTGACGGGCCGGCTGCAGGGCAAGACGCTGGCCTGCGATGCCACCAAGGCGCAGCGCGCCGACGAGATCGCCGGCGAGAAGGCTGCCTGGGAGAAAGAGCTGGACGAATGGACGCATGAGCGCGATCCCTACAGCCTGGACATGATCGAAGAGCAGAAGCGCGAGAAAACCTTCAGCGGCGGCCAATACCTGCACCCGCGCCAGGTGCTGCGCGAACTGGAAAAGGCCATGCCGCCGGACGTCATGGTGTCGACCGACATCGGCAACATCAACTCGGTCGCCAATAGCTATCTGCGTTTCGATAGGCCGCGCAGCATGTTCGCCGCCATGAGCTGGGGCAACTGCGGCTATGCCTTTCCCACCATCATCGGCGCCAAGGTCGCGGCGCCGCACCGGCCCGCCATTTCGTATGCCGGCGACGGCGCCTGGGGCATGAGCATGATGGAAACCATGACCTGCGTGCGCCACAACATCCCGGTCACGGCGGTCGTCTTCCACAACCGGCAGTGGGGCGCGGAGAAGAAGAACCAGGTCGATTTCTACAACCGCCGCTTCGTCGCGGGCGAACTGGACAACCAAAGCTTCGCCGCGATCGGCAAGGCGATGGGCGCCGAAGGCATCGTGGTCGACCGCATCGAGCAAGTGGGCGAGGCGCTGCGCAAGGCCGTGGACCTGCAGATGAACCATGGCAAGACGACCATCCTGGAAATCATGTGCACGCGCGAGCTGGGCGATCCGTTCCGGCGCGATGCCTTGTCGCGGCCGGTGCGCTATCTGGAAAAGTACAGGGACTACACCTGACCGGAACCCATCGCTGTCGCCATGGCCGGCGCCATCGCGCCGGCCGCATTCCGGCCCTGGGTTCCCCGCGAGGTACGCCATGCTTGCCTTCGATCACATCCTGGAAGCGGCGCGCGACGATCCGCGCCGCATCGTCCTGTGCGAGGCCGAGGACGCCCGCGTGCTGCGCGCGGCGTCGCGTGCCCAGCGCGAAGGCATTGCCCGCATCGCGCTGGTAGGCGACACCGCCCGCATTGCCGGGGCCGCCCGCGGAGCGGACGTCGTGCTCGACGGCATCGAACTGCACGACCCCGCGGCGTCCCCCTTGCGCGACGCCTACGAGGACGCGTTGTTCCGCTTGCGCGAGGCCAAGGGGATGAGCCGCGAAGCCGCCCGGCTGGCCGTGCGCGACCCCTTGTGTTTCGCCAACCTGATGGTGCGGGAAGGCCAGGCGGACGGCGCGGTGTCCGGCGCGGTGCATACCACCGCCGACGTCGTGCGCAGCGCCATCCAGATCGTCGGCGTGGACCCGGCCTTCCGGCTGGTCTCCAGCTTTTTCATGATGATGTTCTGCGAACCCTATCATCGTTGCCAGGGCGGAATGATCTTTTCCGATTGCGGCCTGGTCGTCGATCCGGATGCCGGCCAACTCGCCGATATCGCGGTGGCGGCCGCCGACAGCGCGCGCACGCTGCTGCACGAAGAGCCGCGCGTGGCGATGCTGTCGTTTTCCACCAACGGCAGCGCCAGGCATCCGGCCGTCGACAAGGTGGCCGAGGCCGTGCGGCAGGTGCGCGCGCGGCGCCCCGAGCTGGCGGTCGACGGCGACGTGCAGCTGGATGCCGCGCTGGTGGAGGAAATCGCCCATCGCAAGATCCCCGATTCGCGCGTGCATGGGCACGCCAACGTGCTGGTGTTTCCCAGCCTGGAAGCCGGCAATATCGGCTACAAGCTGGCCGAACGGCTGGCGGGGGCGAAGGCCATCGGGCCGTTGCTGCAGGGCCTGCGCAAGCCGGCCAACGATCTGTCGCGCGGCTGCGAGGCGGACGATATCTACCGCGTGATCGCCGTGACCGTGGCACAGGCGCAGGCCATGGCATCGGCGACTTCCATGATGAGGCGCGTATCGACCGGGCGCGAGGGGTCCAGCGCGATGCCGCGGGTGTAGTAGGGCGACAGGTCCTGGCCCACGCCGACCGCCAGCACGGCGGTCTGGCGCGCGGCCTGCAGGCGCGCGACGACGTGCCGCAAGTGGTTATCGAGGTAATCGGCCCCGTTGGCCTGCACCGTCGCGGCATCCATGGGACCGCCGTCGGAGAACACCACCAGCAGCCTGCGCGGCGCGTCCTGCTTCGCCAGGCGCGCGGCCGCCCACTGCACGGCTTCGCCGTCGATCCCTTCGCGAAACAGATCGGGCTTGAGCAGCGCCGCGATATCGGCCCGGGCGCGGCGCCAGGAGCGGCCGGCGGGCTTGAAGACCAGATGGCAGACCTCGTTCAGCCGGCCGGGATGCGGCGGACGGCCCCGCCCCATCCAGTCCAGGCGGGCCCGGCCGCCATGCCAGCCGCCCGTCGTGAAGCCCAGCACCTCGGTCGGCACCGCCAGTTCGTCCAGCACCCG
Organism: Bordetella sp.; assembly: GCF_057362025.1. Lineage (NCBI taxonomy): Bacteria > Pseudomonadati > Pseudomonadota > Betaproteobacteria > Burkholderiales > Alcaligenaceae > Bordetella > Bordetella sp. The sequence continues at coordinate 144,231 of NZ_JBMQQZ010000079.1, forward strand.
CGCCAGCGTATCCACTATGGCCGCGACGGCTTCGATACGGTTCTTCATCGAACCCGAGCAATCGATCAGGAAGTTGACGGCGGCATTGGCGCGGCGCCGCAACTGCGGCTGCCGGAATACATCGCGCTGCGTCGGCGAGCTGACCAGCCGCGCCAGGCGCCGTCCGTCCAGGCGGCCGGTTTCCCGGCCGAAGGACCAGCCGTCCTCGGTGGGCGCGCACATCGCGGCGGCCAGGCGACGCGCCAGGCGCGTCCGGTTCACGCTTTCGGCGGCGATGCGCCGGTCCAGCGTCTCGCGCAGCGCACGCAGCTGCGCCGGGCGGACCAGGCGGCCCGCGTCCGCTTCGGCATCGTACCGGCGCGTGTAGACGCCGTAATCTCGATAAGGCGTGGCCACGGGGACGTCACCGGCATCCCCCGCCGTGGCGGCGCGGTCGCCATCCGCATCCGGCGGCGCCGGTAGCGGCGCGAAGTCCAGCCGCGCGGCGCGGGCATCGCGCGGCTGCGATACCGGCCGCGCCGGCGCGGCCGGCTGCGACGCCAGCAGGTGCGCCACCCGGCGGGCAATATCGCGCGCGGTCTCGCCGTAGGCCTCCTGGTCATGGCGGCGCGCCGGCAGTTCGGCCATGGCCTTGCCCAGAATGGGCGAGAGCACGGCGCGCGGCATTTCCATGAGGCCTTCCAGCGGCTCCGGCAGCGGCCATCCCGTCAGTCGCATCCAGGCCAGCTGCGTGACGGCAAACAGCAGCAGCCCGCTTTCGCTATCGGCCAGCCGCGCCTGCGCGAAGTCCAGCGACCAGCCCTGGAACTGCTGGCGCAGGTTGCGGCGCAGTCCGGGCATGTGGGCCGGCGCCAGGCTTTCCGCCCGCAACTGCTCCAGCAGCTCGACGACCAATGCCTGCGCGCCGTCGGGGGGCAACACGCGCCGGTGCAGCTGCGCGTCCGAATGAATCAGGCGCATGGCGGCGGCGTCGGCCACGCCGCGCAGGGCTTCGATATCGTCCTGCCCGGAATCGCGGCGCAGGTGCGGTGCGGCAAAGGGCATGGCGGCATCGCCGCGCCACAACATGCCGTCGCGGTAATGCAGCGTGCCGTCGCCCGTCAGGGCGCGCAGGGTGGCCGAGCACAGCCCCAGCAACCGACGCTGGCGCGTCAGGCGGGCGGCATCGGCCGTCATCCGCGGCCCGATGATGCCGGCTCCGCCGGGCCGCCGTCCAGCTCGATGTCGAAGCAGCGCTGGAAGTATTCGCCCACGATGGGCCGCTCGGCTTCGTCGCACTTATTCAGGAAGCTCAGGCGGAAGGCCAGGGCCATATCGCCGAAGATCCGCGTGTTCTCGGCCCATGCGATGACGGTGCGCGGGGACATCAGGGTAGAGACGTCGCCGGCCGCGTAGCCGCGGCGGGTCAGCGCCGCCAGGCGCAGCATGGCATCCAGCCGCGCGCGGTCCGGTCCGGACTCCATATCGGGAACGCGCGCCAGCACAATGGCCGCTTCTTCCTCGTGCGGCAGGTAGTCCAGGGTGGCGACGATGTTCCAGCGGTCTATCTGGCCGTGGTTCAGCGCGTGCGTGCCGTGGTACATGCCGTTCAGATTGCCCAGGCCCACGGTGTTGGCCGTGGCGAACAGGCGGAAACCGGAGTGGGGCGTCAGCACCAGATTGCGCTCCAGCAATGTCAACCTGCCGTCCTTTTCGAGGACGCGCTGGATGACGAACATCACGTCGGGGCGGCCCGCATCGTATTCGTCGAAGATCAGCGCCATGGGGCGCCGCAGCGCCCAGGGCAGGATGCCTTCCTCGAATTCGGTGACGTTGTGGCCTTCGCGCACCTTGATCACATCCTTGCCGATGAGATCCAGGCGGCCGATATGGCCGTCCAGGTTGACGCGCATGCAGGGCCAGTTCAGCCGGGCGGCGACCTGTTCGATGTGGGTGGATTTGCCGGTGCCGTGCAGGCCCTGCACCAGGACGCGCCGGTTGTGCATGAAGCCGGCAAGGATGGCCAGCGTTACGTCGCGGTTGAAGCGATAGGCGGCGTCGATCTCCGGCACGTGCTCGTCCCGCTCGTCGAACACCGGCACCATCAACGGGGTGTCGATGCCGAAAAGGACGCGGGCGGAGACAAATCGGTGGGGATGATCGGTGGACGTCACGGCAGCCGGCTCCGGAGTGCTATATCGATTTCCGGAACAAATCATACCGGAATTATTCCGGCAAGGCTGTCCAGGGCAGGCGGCGGATCGAAATAGGCGGATTTCGGGACCGCGCCGGCGCGTCCTAGCCGACGTGATGGCGCAGCGGCGCGGCGGTGCCGGCCAGCGTTTCCTCCGGCCCGCCACCCAGCAGGATGGCGCGCAGGCGCGCGCCGGCCTGCTGCAGCAGCGGCAGGCTGGCCAGCAGTTCATCGACGGTCTTGCGCGCCGACGGGCCGTGGCAGGCGACGGCGGCGATCATCTGGTCCTGCGCATCCAGTATGGGCACGGCCACGGCCACCATACCCAGAATGAATTCCTCGTCGTCCACGCCGAAACGCCGCGCGCGCGGTTCGGATAGTTCGCGTTCCAGCACGTCCGCGCGCGTGGTGGTGTTCGGGGTGTGCGCGTCCAGCCGCAACAGCTCCAGCATGCGGCGGCGCGCGGGCCCGGGCATGTGCGCGAGGAACAGTTTGCCGCTGGCGGTGCAGTGCATGGGAACCCGCACGCCGTCGCCGAAGTGCAGGCCCAGCGGATGGGGCGCTTCGACCCGCGCGATATACAGCACCTGGTCGCCGTCGAGCGCGGTCAGGTTGCAGGTTTCGCCGATGTCGTGCACCAGCTGGCGCAGCACCGCCACGCATTCGCGCGGGACGGGGCCGCCTTTCACCATATCCAGCCCCAGGGTGCGCGCGCGCGGCCCGGGCAGGATGCCGCCGGAGTGCGGCACGCGCACCAGCCAGCCGTCCTGCTGCATGTCGCGCACCAGCCGCATCATCGTGCTCTTCGGAACATGCATGCGCGCGGCCAATTGCGCGAGCGTCGGCGGCGCGGTCGAGCGCGCCACGGTTTCCATCACGCGCAGGACGCGCAAGGCGCGCGCGGCATCGGCAGTGTCGGTCATGTTGACGGGTCTTCTTGCGGCTGTGTAATCGTGGCGGCGCGATCCGGGCGTGCCGGTAGTGACGCGATATGCGCGGTTTCCGTTTCAGTTTCGCGTTTGTTGCGCCGCGTCAGTCAGCGCCTCGTGTGGCGCGGCGACAGAATAGGCCACAACGTAGCGTAGGGGCCGTACAAAAACAAGCTCCAGTGCGGTGTGGCTGCATGGACGCAGGCCATGCCCGCACGGCCACCCGCGCGCGACGGAGACAAAAGCATGAAGCAGGAGTTCGACTACATCGTCGTGGGCGGCGGTTCTGCGGGCTGCGTGCTGGCCAACCGCTTGTCGGCGTGCGGCCGCTACACCGTTTGCCTGATCGAGGCGGGGCCGCCGGATAGCAATCCGTGGATTCATCTGCCGATCGGCTACGGCAAGACCATGTTCCACAAGACCTTGAACTGGGGCTTCTATACCGACCCCGACCCCGGTATGAACGGACGGCGCATTTACTGGCCGCGCGGCCGCACACTGGGCGGCTGCAGCTCCATCAATGGGCTGATCTACATACGCGGCCAGCAGGCCGACTACGACGATTGGGCGCGGCAGGGCAATACCGGATGGGGCTGGGACGACTGCCTGCCGTATTTTCGCAAGCTGGAAACCAACGACCTGGGTCCCGCGCCCACGCGCGGCACGGACGGCCCGCTGCATGCCACCTCGATCAAGACCCGCCATCCGCTGGTCGATGCATTTATCGAAGCGGGGCGCGCCCATGGCCTGCCGCCGCGGCAGGATTTCAATTCCGGCGAGCAGGAGGGCGTCGGCTATTACCAGCTGACGACGCATCGCGGCCTGCGCCGCTCCACGGCCGTGGCCTATCTGCGGCCGGCGCGCCGCCGGCCCAACCTGACCGTCCTGACGCAGCGGCACGTTACCGCGATCGTGCTGCGCGGCCGCCGTGCCGCCGGCATCCGGATGCGCACACCCGACGGGACGGTGCAGGAACTGGGCGCGCGCCGCGAGGTGCTGCTGGCCGCCGGCGCCTTGAATTCCCCCCAACTATTGCAGCTGTCCGGCATCGGCCCGGCCGCGCTGCTCGGTACACTGGGCATCCCGGTGCGTGCCGATGTGCCGGGCGTGGGCGAAAACCTGCAGGATCATCTGCAGGTCCGGCTGATCTACCAGGTCAGCGAGCCCATCACCACCAACGACGATCTGCGTACCTTGCGCGGCAAGACGCGTCTCGCGCTGCAATGGCTGTTGTACCGCGGCGGCGCGCTGGCCGTGGGCATCAATCAGGGCGCCTTGTTCGCACGTGCGCTGGACGAGTCGGATCGTCCGGACATCCAATTCCATTTTGGTACGCTGTCGGCCGACATGGCCGGCGGCGAGGTGCATCCGTTCTCCGGATGCACGTATTCGGTCTGCCAGCTGCGGCCGCAATCGCGCGGCTACGTGCGGCTGCGCAGTCCCGATCCTATGCAGGCGCCATCCATCCAGCCGCGCTATCTGTCGACCGAGCTGGACCGGCGCACCGCCATCGCCGGCGTGCGCTATGCCCGGCGCATCGCCGATACGGACCCGATGCGCCGGCTGATGTCCGCCGAGTTCCGTCCCGGGCGCGACGTGCGCAGCGACGACGACGTCCTGGATTTCTGCCGCGCCCAGGGCGCCACCATCTTCCATCCGTCCGGTACCGCGAAGATGGGACCGGACAACGATCCCATGGCCGTGGTCGACAGCCGCTTGCGCGTGCGCGGCGTCGACCGATTGCGGGTGGTGGATTGTTCCGTGATGCCCACGCTGGTGTCGGGCAATACAAACGTGCCGGTGGTGATGATCGCGGAGCGGGCGTCGGACATGATCCTGGAGGATGCCCGAGCCCACGCGTAGCAAAAGCGCCGCCAGAGCGCATGGGGCGCCCGGCCGGGCGTGCCCGGAATACACCCAGGATCGGTGTCCCGCGAGGTGGGTACCGTGAGAACGATAGGAGACAACCATGGAACATCACGCAGAACGTTCGCAGGTCCGCCGTGTCGTCACCGCTTCGGTGATCGGCGCGACCATCGAATGGTATGACTTTTTCCTGTATGGGGTCGTCGCGGGCATCGTATTCAACAAGCTGTATTTCCCCGCCGAGGATCCTTTGATATCCACCTTGCTCGCGTACGCCACCTTCGCGGTGGGATTCATCGCGCGGCCGCTGGGTGGCGTGATCTTCGGGCACTTCGGCGACCGCATCGGCCGCAAGAGCATGCTTATCCTCACACTGATGATCATGGGCATATCGACGGTGCTGATCGGGCTGGTGCCGAGCTATGGCAGCATCGGCCTGTGGGCGCCGGTCGCGCTGCTGTTGCTGCGGGTGGCGCAGGGCATCGGGCTGGGCGGCGAGTGGGGCGGGGCGGTGCTCATGGCCTATGAATTCGCGCCGCAGAAGGAGCGCGGCTTCTATGCCTCTATCCCGCAGATGGGGCTTTCCATCGGCCTGTGCCTGGCCTCGGGCGTGGTCGCCTTGCTGTCGGCCTTGCTGACGGATGCGCAGTTCATGGCATGGGGCTGGCGCGTCGGCTTCCTGCTGTCCGGCCTGATGGTGTTCGTCGGCCTGTACATCCGTTTGAACGTGCAGGAAAGCCCGGAGTTCGCCGAAGTGAAACGCCGCAACCGGCAGACCGAGCTGCCGTTCGCCGATATGATGCGGCGCTATCCGGGCAACATCCTGAAGGGGATGGGCGCGCGCTACGTCGACGGCGTTTTTTTCAATGTCTTCGGCGTATTCGTGATCTCGTGGCTGACGCAGAACGTCAATGTCAGCCGCGGACAGGCCCTGGGCGGTGTGATGGCCGCAGCCATCATCATGTGCTTTTTCATTCCCTATTTCGGACGCATGTCCGACCGGCTGGGACGCGCCCGCGTGTACTTCTGGGGGGCCATCGTCAGCGGCGTATCCGCCTTTCCGGCGTTCTGGCTGATGATGACCAGCGGCGGCAACCCGCTGGTGCTGTGGCTGTCCATCGTCATCCCCTTCGGGATCTTCTACGCCGCCGTCTACGGGCCCGAGGCCGCGCTGTTCTGCGAGCTGTTCGATACCCGCGTGCGCTATACCGGCATTTCCTTCGTCTACCAGTTCTCCGGCATCTTCGCCTCGGGCATCACGCCCATGATCGCCACGGTCCTGGTGCGCGCGGGCGACGGCTCGCCCTGGTATGTCTGCGGCTACGTGCTGTTTTCCGGACTGGTGTCGGCGTGGTGCGCCAAGGCGATCCAGAGCCAGATCGTGCGCAACCAGCAGCCTGCCGCCTACACGGCCGCGCCGCCCGCCTGATGCCGCGCCCGGCGCCGCCGGGCCCGTCGGCGTCCCCTAGGCCGGGACGGCCACGGCCTGGCGCTCCAGTTCGCGCACGACCTGGGCAAGCACCTCGATGCCCGCGTCGATGCGCTGCGGAGCGATGGAGTTGTATCCCAGGCGCATGGTGTTCAGCGGTATCCGCGCTGCGTCCTTGAAGAAAACGTCGCCGGGCTCGATGACGACGCCCCGCGCCAGCGCCGCCTCGGCCAGGCGGTTGGTATCCAGCCAGGCCGGGCCGCGCACCCAGCACGAGGAACCGCCCGTCATGCGCACCGCCTCGAAGTCCGGCAGATGCCGCCGCAGCGCGTGGCTCAACGCCTCGGCGCGTTCCTGGTAGGCCTGGGACTGGCGCCGCAGCAGGGCATGGTGGTGACCCAGGGCGATGAACAGCGAGAAGGCGCGCTGGATATAGGCCGAGGGGTGCCGCAGCATCAGTCGGCGCAGCGCGCGCAGTTCGACGATCAGCTCGCGGGGCGCGACGATATAGCCGATGCGCAAGCCGGGCGCGAATGCCTTGGACAGGCTGCCGACGTAGATGACATTGCCGCCGCGGTCCAGGCTCTTGAGCGCGGGAATGGGCGCATCGCCATGGCGGTTCTCGCTTTCGAAGTCGTCCTCGATGATCATGCAATCGGCGTCGCGGGCCAGGTCCAGCAGCGCCTGGCGGCGATCCATGGGCATGGTGACGGTCGTCGGGCATTGATGGCTGGGCGTTACGAAGACGTAGTCGCATGCCGCCAACTGGGGCGTGACGCGCAGGCCGTGTTCGTCCACGGGCAGGCCGGACAGGCAGGCCGTGCGGCTGGCGAAGATATTGCGCGCGTCGGGATAGCCGGGGTCTTCGATGCCCACCGCGGTGTCGCGATTGACCAGCAGGTCCGCGATCAGATAAAGCGCGTGCTGCGCACCCACGGTAATGACGATCTCGTCCGCGTCGGCCCAGACACCGCGCCGCGGCAATACCTGGGTACGGATCTGCTCGACCAGCGCCGGGTCGTCATGCGTGATCAGGTCCGGCGCCCAGCTGCGGATATCCAGGACGGAGAGCGCGCGGGTGCAGCATTCGCGCCATTCGGCCGTGGGAAACAGGCCGGCGTCGAACTGGCCGTAGACGAAGGGGTAGGGCATCTTCTGCCAGTGGGCGGGCTTGACGATGTTGCGCTGCGCCGAGGGACGGAAGCGCAGGCGCCGCTGCCAGCGGTCCCCGGCGCCGGGCATGGCCGCCGGCGCGGGCGACGGCGGCGCCGAGGGCAGCGCCAGCCTGCCGTCCAGCACATCGTCGCTGACGAAATGGCCGCTGCGCTCGCGCGAGACCAGATAGCCTTCGCAGACCAGCTGCTGGTAGGCGAATACGACGGTATTGCGGGCGATGGCCAACTGGTCGGCCAGGTGCCGGCTGGATGGCACGGGGGCGCCGGGCGGCAGGTGGCCGGACAGAATGGCCGATACCAGCATTTGCCGGACGCGCTCCTGCAGGCTCAGCGCGCTGCCGTTTTCACGTTCGAACAACTGGCCCCACATGACGGTGTGGGCCCTGGCCGCCTGGCAGGACATGGTGTTCCCCATTTGCGCGTCGCGCGGCGTGCCGCCGCTATCGTGAGTCGTTCCCTTGCGCAAGATACACCGCGGGGCACGGCGGTAAAACCGGTGCCTACCCTTACCGTGGCCGTGCGCGGGCCGGCAGGCACCGCGGCATGCGGTTCAGATGCGGCCTTTCCAGGGGACGAGGATCTTCTCCAGCTGGCGCACCAGCAGGTCGAAGCCGAAGGCGAAGGCGCCGATCACGATGATGCCCATGATCACCGTATCGCTGGCGAGGAACTGCGCGGCGTTCAGCACCATGAAGCCCAGTCCCCGGTCCGCCGCCACCATCTCGGCGGCCACCAGCGTGGTCCAGCCCACGCCGATGCCGATACGCATGCCGGTGAAGATTTCGGGCATGGCCGCTTTCAGGATGACATGGACGATGATCTGCAGCCGGCTCCCGCCCATGGCGTAGGCCGCATGGATCTGTTCGATGGATACCGACCGCACGCCGGCGCGGGCGGCGATCGCCATGGGCGCGAATATCGCCAGGTAGATCAGGAAAATCTTGGGGAACTCGCCGATGCCGAACCAGATGATGACCAGGGGCAGATAAGCCAGCGGCGGCAACGGCCGGTAGAACTCGATGGGTGGATCCAGGACACCGCGCGCCACGCGGCTGACCCCCATCAAAATGCCTGCCGGAATGGCGGTCAGGCAGGCCAGCGCGAACGCCCCGAAGACCCGCGAAAGGCTGGCCTGCGTATGTTCCCACAGCGTGGAATTGGCCACGCCGTCCACCGAGGCCTGGATGAACTTCTGGTAGACGGCCTGGGGCGAGGGAAGGAACAGCGGCTTGACCATGCCGGTGTTGGTGACCAGGAACCACAGGCCCAGCAGCGCGATGGCGGTCAGCAGGCTGATATGGCCGCTGTAGCCGGCGCCCGGGGCGCCGTAGACCTTGCCGGGCGGGGCGGGGCGGCTGCCGCGGCTGCGGTCAGGCATGGAGGATGGCCGGCTCGCCGGCGGCGCGCTCGTCGCCATAGATGATGCCGAGGATGCGCTCGCGCATTTCGATGAAATCCTGACTTGACTTGATGGCACGTGCATCGCGCGACTCCAGGAACCGGCGGTTGAAATCCAGGGCGTACGTATGGGTGATGCGCCCCGGCCGCGGCGACATGACGATCAGCCGCGACCCCAGGAACAAGGCTTCCTCGACGCTGTGCGTGATGAAGAAGAACAGCTTGCCGGTGTGCTTCCAGACGTCCAGCAGCAGCTCCTGGATGGTTTCGCGGGTCAGGGCATCCAGGGCGGCCATCGGCTCGTCCATCAGCAGCATGGCGGGGTCGCAAGTCAGCGCGCGCGCAATGCCCACGCGTTGCTGCATGCCGCCGGACAGCTGGTAGATCATGTGCTGGTGGAAATCCTGCAGGCCGACCAGCGCCAGGTTGCGCGCGGCGCGTTCGCGGCGCGCCTGGCGGGGCACGCCTTGCAAACGCAGGCCGAACTCGACATTCTGCACGACATTCAGCCAGGGCAGCAGGGCGTGCTTCTGGAACACCACGCCGCGATCCGCGCCCGGGCCGTTGATGTGCCGCCCACCCAGGGTGATCTCGCCGGTGCTGGGCGACAGGAAGCCGGCCAGCAGGCTCAGCAGCGTGGTCTTGCCGCACCCGGAGGCACCCAGGGCGACCACGAAATCGCCTTGCGCCATGGTCAGGTTCACGCCCTGCAGCGCCGTGACCGGTCCGCTGTCGCGCAGCCCCGGATAGGTCACGCTGACATCGCTCAGCCGCAGGCAATCGGTCTGTTCCATCGTCCGCCGCTCCGCCTCTACTGCGCCGCGGCCGCTTTGGCGTAGCGATCGGTGACGAAATCGCTGTAGTCGCCCAGGGCCTTGTCGATCTGCTTTTGCGATTGCAGGAAGGTCGCGCTGGCCTGCAGGGCGCGCACCGCGCCGCCTTGCTTGCCGCCGCCCAGCCAGGTGGCCGATGCCTGTGCGTCCGCCACGGGGTAGTCCAGCAGTTTCAATGCGTCGACCATGTCCTGCGGCTTGCCTCCGATCAGGCGGACCATGCCCGTGATCTGCGGCGAATCGACCGTCCAGCTCTTGCCGTTGGCGCGGTAGTCGGCGTACGCCTTGGCCAATACCCCGGTGAAGGCGGCCATGAAGGCCGGGTTCTTCTGCGCCCATGCCTTGTCCGCGATGATGCCGTCGAAGGTCGGCACGCTGGCCTTGCCGATCTCGTCGGAGTCCGCGATCGTCTTGCCGGACTTCTGGATCTCGGTCAGCGCCGGCGGCCAGACGTAGGCGGCGTCGATGTCGCCGCGCTGCCAGGCCGCCACGATCTGCGGCGGCGTCATGTTCAGGATGCGCACGTCGCGCGGCGATATTTTCCACACGTTCTCCAGCCCGACCAGCAGGTGGAAGTGCGAGGTGGAGACAAACGGGACCGCGATGCGCTTGCCCTTGAGATCCGCGGTGCTATTGATGCCGCTGCCGTTGCGCGCCACCAGGGCTTCGGATTTGCCGATGTTGTCCAGAATCCAGAACAGCTCCAGCCCGACGCCGCGGGTGGCCGCGGCGGTAATGCCCGTGGAGCCAAGCACGCCGATGGGGACGTTGCCGGAAGCCAGCGCGGTGGAAATATCGCCGCCGGACTTGAACTGCCGCCAATCGATCGTATAGCCGGCCCGCTTGGCCGCGGCATCGAAGCTGCCGTCGGCGATGGCCGTCAGGAATGGGCCGACGATCAGCTGGTAGCCGACGACTACCTTGGTCTGCGCCAGGGCGGTGCCGCCGGTCAGCAGGGTGGCCAGCGCGAGCAGCAGGGCGCGGCACGCAATACGTGGAAACAATCTCATGGATTTCTCCTTGCGGGCGTCGGCGCGCACGGGCGCCGCTCGGGACGGATGGTTGCCGGGCCAGTGTGCCCAGAGGCACACCGCGGCACTAGGTCCAGATGCCCGCATTAGTAGGAGCCAGAGCGGGCGCCTTCCCTCTGGGAGGCACCGCGTCTAGGTATTACCACTTAGGGAGGAGGCGTGCCCGCCTATCCTATCTGACGAGGAAACCGGCGCCGACGGGATCGTTGCGGTCGAGCGTCCAGCGCGCGGTGCCCAGGATGCTGGCCGTTCCCTTCACCGTAGGCCGCACGGCGCGCGTGCCATTGAGGTCGACCGTACCGAGCAGGCAGCCCTCGAAAGTGCCGCTGCCCAGCAGCCCTTCCGAAAGTATGGGCTGGTTCAGGCCCATTTTTCCGCGCGCCTCGAACATCGCCATCATTGCGCTGGTTCCCGTGCCGCCGGGCGAACGGTCGAGCTGACCGTGGCTGAAGACATGGACGTTCTTGTAGAAGGCGCCTTCGATCGTGGCCGGATGCCAGAAGGTGATGTAGTTCAGGTTGTTGATGTGCGGCTGGGTCGGGTGCTGGATGGGGTGGCTGGCATTCAGCTGATCGCGTACGGCAAGCCCCAGCCGGGAGAGTTCGCTGCCGTTTTCCGGAGAGATGCGCAGCTTGCTTTGGGTAAGGTCGACAATCCCGAAATAGTTGCCGCCCCAGACGATGTCGGCCTGCAGCTCGCCGTAGCCCGGCACGGTGACGGGCAGGTCCTGGGCCGCGACGTAGGCGGGCACGTTTTCGAATCGGGTCCACAGGACTTCGTCGCCTTCCGATTTGACTTCGGACACGACCAGTCCCGCCGTGGTTTCGAAGCGGATGCGCGTCAGCCCGTCCGCCCCGCGGGGCACCAGGCCAAGCGCCACCATCGCCATGCTGACCGCGATGGTGCCGTGGCCGCACATGTGCGAGTATTCGCTGCCATCGATATAGATCAATCCGGCGTCGTATTCCGGTGTGGACGGCGGCGTCAGGAAGACACCGAACATATCGCGGTGCCCGCGCGGTTCCCGCATGAGCGCCTTGCGCAGCCAATCGTAGTTGGCTTCCAGGAATGCGCGCTTTTCCAGGATGTTGGTACCGGCAGGATAGGGAATACCGCTGTGGATGATGCAAAGCGGCTCGCCTTCGGTATGGGTATAGATGACATCGAACACGTCTTGCTTGCGCATGACTGATACTCCCGGATTCAGGTAAGGGATGGGTCGGCAGGAAGTTTGGGGGCGCGGGCCATGGGCCCGCCGGGTTCAGCGAGGTTCGGACAGCATGTCCAACCCCACGGTCAGGTCCAGGATCACGATGGCCAGGAAGGCCGCGACGATCGTGGCGCCCGATAGGGCGGCGATGGTCGGATCGATGGTGTATTGCACGTAATTGAAGAGCTTGACGGGGATCGTGTTCAGATCCGCCGTGGTATTGAAGATCGACAGCTCGACGTTGATGAAGGACGAGATGAAGGCAAAGAGCGCGCCCGTCACCAGTCCGGGCCGAATCTGCGGCAGCAGTACCAGAAAGAACGTCTGCAGGGGGCCGGCGCCCAGGTCGGCGGACGCCTCCTCCAGCGCGCGCTGTTCCGGTGTCATCATCGCCAGGACGCTGCGCAGCACGAACGGCAGCACGATGACGGTGTGCCCGACCAGCAGCGCGGTAAAGCTGCGCGTCAGCCCGAAATACGAGCCGAACTGAAGCAGGGCGGCGCCCAGCACGACATGCGGCAGGACCAGCGGCGACATCAGCAGCGCCGAGATCGCCGCCTTGCCGGGAAACCGGTAGCGGGCCAGCGCCAGCGAGCACGGCAGCGCAAGCACCACGGCAACGGCCGTGGCGGCGCAGGCAAGCAGGCCGCTGGTGGCGAACGCCGATAAATAGCTGGGATCGCCCATCAGTTGCCGGTACCACTGCAGCGTCATTCCCTGCGGCGGAAACGCGAGATAGGACGTGGTGGTCAAGGACGCGCCCAGGATGACCAGCAGCGGCAATACCAGGTAGGCGAGCAGGGCCCACGACAGCAGGCGTATTCCGATTCGGGCGATCATGGCGATCTCCTGGCGGGCTGGCCCAGGCGGCTTGCCAGCCCGACCAGCACGAGGGTGAAGACCAGCAGGACGATGCTCAGCGCGCCGCCCTGGTGTACGTTGAATACCGAGCTGTATTGCTGGAAGATCAATACCGAGAGCACCGTGACGCGTCCGCCCGACAGCAGGGCCGGCGTGACGTATGCGCTGACGGCCAGGGTGAATGCCATGACGGCGCCCGCGGCCACCCCGGGCAGTGTCAGCGGCAGGGTGACGTGGAGAAACGTCTGCCAGGGCGAGGCCCCCAGGTCGGAAGATGCCTGTTCCAGCGCGGGATCGATCCTGGCCAGCGTATTGCCCACGGCCAGCACCACGAAGGGCATCAGGATGTAGACCATCCCGACCAGGATGCCCAGCTCCGTGCCCAGGAACCGTACCGGACGTTCGATCAGGCCCAGACCTTGCAGGGAATCATTGACGATCCCGTTCCTGCCCAGCATCACCATCCAGCCGAAGGAACGCACGATATTGCTGGTGAACAGGGGCAGCACCAGGATGACGACGCAGACCCGGCGCCAATGCCTCCAGCGCACCAGCCGCACCAGGTACCAGGCCAGGGGGTAGCCCAGCAGCAGGCAGGCCAGCGTACTCCCCGCGCCGATGCGGAAGGTGGTGGCAATGACGTCCCAGTGATAGCCGTCGGCCAGCACATTGATGTAGTAGGCCGGCGTGAATCCGCCCTGCGCGGGATCGAACACGCTGGCCAGGGCCACGACGCACAGCGGGGCGACGAAGAAGGCCGCGAACAGCAACAGCGGCAAGCCCAGCAGGGCGGCGGGTACGCGCAGGGACCGGGTCATGACGGCTCCGCGATCAGGTGGACGCGGGAAGGGTCGAACGCCCAGGCGTTGGTCGCACCGGCCTGCAATCCCGGGCAATCGCCGGCCAGTCGGGCTTGCAGCGGCTGGCCGCCGGCATCGCCCAGGACGACGGTGTGGCTGCCGGCGCGGATGACGTCCGTGATGCGGGCCTGGAACACGACGTGCCCATTCGCCACCGCGCCGCTTTCCAGTATCGCCAGATCCTCCGGACGCAGGATAGCCGTGCCGCGTTGCGGAATGCCGCGCGCGGGCGCGATGGACGCCATGCGCGCTGCCAGCGAGTCCAGCGCGATGGCCGCGCCGCCGGCATCGCGGGTAAACGGCAGCAGGTTGGCCTCGCCGATGAATTCGGCGACGAAACGCGTGACCGGCGCGCGATAGATGTCGGGACCGGTTCCGATCTGTTCGATGCGGCCCGCATTCATGACCACGATCCGGTCCGCCATGGTCATGGCTTCTTCCTGGTCATGCGTGACGAACACGAAGGAAATGCCCAATTGTTCCTGCAGGTGCTTAAGCTCCAGCTGCATGCGCCTGCGCAACTTCAGATCCAGCGCGGAGAGCGGTTCGTCGAGCAGCAGAAGCCTGGGCGCGTTCACGATCGCGCGGGCCAGCGCCACCCGCTGCTGCTGTCCCCCCGACATCTCACGGGGATAGCGCGCGTCCAGGCTGGCCAGGCCGACCATTTCCAGGGCCTCGCGGGCCTGGCGAACTGCCTGCGCGCCCCGCACGCCGCGGCGCCGGGGGCCGTAGGCAACGTTTTCCAGTACGGTCATGTGCGGAAACAGCGCGTAGTTCTGGAATACCGTGTTCAGCGGGCGCCGGTGGGCGGGCAGGCGGCTGACGTCCTGGCCCTCGATCGCGATACTTCCCGCATCCGGCGATAGGAATCCTGCGATGGTGCGCAGCAGCGTCGTCTTGCCGCAGCCGCTCGGCCCGAGCAGGGCGATGAACTCGCCTTGCCGTACCTGCAGATCGATCGCTTCCAGCGCGGTATGGCCGCCGAACTGCTTGCGCAGGCCACGGATGTCCAGCAGGACAGGCATTGTGTGTTCCTCGTTCTCGATCGGCACGGCCATGTCGTCAGCGCTTGTGCGCCACCTGCCGGTTCCAGGCATCGGTGATCTCCGCACGTCGCGCGTTGACCTCGTTCCAGTCCAGCAGGCTCAGGTCTTTCACCGATCCCTTTTCACCCCAGGGAAGCTTGCGGGCGGTCTCCGGCGATACCTGCACGCCTTGCACGGAAGGGCCGAGGTAAAGACGGGTCGCCAGGCATGACGATGCCTGCGCCGTCAGCGCGGTATCGATGAACTTCTGGGCCGCGGCCTTGTTCGGCGCGCCCTTGACCAGGTGCAGCCGGGCGTCGGTCGCCCATACGCCTTCCCGCGGCACCGCGAATCCGATCGGCAGTTTTTTGTCGATCATGTCCCAGGCGCCGACGTTGAAGTGCGCCCCGATCACCGCCTCGCCGGACTGGAATGCATTGGTCGCGGCGCCGGAGCTGTCGAACAGCAGTGCCGTATCGAGCGCCGCCAGGCGCTTGTAGACGGGATCGAGATTGGACGGGTCGACGCCCCACACCTTGGCCATGAACAGGACGAAAGGCACGCCGGCCGAATTGGATGGCGACGGTATGGCCACCGCGCCGGCATATTCCGGTTTCCACAGGTCTTTCCAGGTCTGGGGCGGGGTAGCGATTTCCTTGGTGTTGTAGGTCAGCCCCAGCGAGTAATACCCGGTACCGACCGCATAGGTGGAGCCGTCGCGCGCATAGATTGCCTGCGGCAGCAGATGGGCCATGTTCGGGATGGCCGCGGAATCCAGGCGGTCCAGCACCCCGGCGGCCTGGGCCAGCTCGCTGATGCCGCCATCCATCCATGCCACGTCTATCGTCGGCGCGTTCTTCTGCTGCTGGAGCTTGGCCAGCGTGGTCGTGGATGTGCCGATCTCCGGCGTCACCGTCACGCCGGTTGCCTTGGTGTAGGGGTCGGCGACGCAGGCCTTGAAGGCCTCGCCCCAGTTGCCTCCATACCAGGCCACCGTGATGCGTTCGGCGGCATTGGCGGGCCAGGCCGCGCAGGCGCAGGCGGCGCCGACGGCGCCTGCCAGCAAAGCGTTATGGATAAGTCGTGCCATGGCGATTTCCCCTTGAACGTGTCGTGGCCGCTGTGTGTGCCGTTGTCGGAATAGTGCCCGTGTGCGGGCAAACCGGGATTGAAATGTCTCGTCAGAAACTTGAATAATTGCGTCATCATGGGCACACCCGTTTCCGATCCCGCCGTGGAGGTCTCGCCGGCCTCGGGTAAACCCGAGCTGTCCGTGGGACTGGTGCTGCTCGACCAGTTCACGCTGGCCGCGTTCTCCGGCTTCGTCGATGCGCTGCGGCTGGCCGGCGACCATGGCGGCAAAAGCCGTCGTATCCATACGACCTGGCGTGTCATGAGCTGCGACGGGCTGCCGCGCGCGTCAAGCGCGGGTCTGTCGTTGGCAGTGGATGGCGGCCTGGCGGGGGATCCCGCGGTTTTCGACTATGTCGCTTTGTGCGGCGGCAACGACTATCCCAACGCCAACCTGCCGCCTGCCTTGCTGCAGTGGATACAGCGCGCGGCGGGCAGTGGCGTCCGCATGCTGGGCATCTGCACGGGCACGTTCGCGCTGGCGCAGGCCGGTGTGTTGGGCGCCCGGACGGTCTGCGTGCATTGGAACGTGCTGGACGCGTTCCGGGCGCGCTTTCCCGACGTGCGGGCGGCGGTCGACAGGCTGTTCATCGACGAAGGCGATCTGATCACCTGCGCGGGATCCACCGCGGCCATCGATCTGGCCTTGTATCTGGTCGAACGCCACTGCGGCCGTGACAAGGCCCAGCAGGCGATCCGCCATATGATGCTGCAGGGCATGCGGCCGGCGCGTGTCCCGCAAGCGCACTTCTATTCCGACGTGTCGGAAATCGGCGACTTGCGCGTACGCCAGGCAGCCCATTTCATCGAGCAGCGCATCGACGCCCCGCCGTCGCTGGACGCGATCGCGCGCTATGTCGGGGTGGGACGCCGCCAGCTGGAGCGGGCTTTCCAGGTGGCGCTGGGGGTCAGCCCCATGGTGTTTCAACGCAATCTGCGGCTGCAGTACGGCTGCTGGCTGCTGCGGTCGAGCCGGCTGCCGGTGACGCGGATCGCCCTGGATTGCGGGTTTGCCGACGGCGCGCATTTCTCGCGGGAATTCCGCGGCCGGTTCGGGATGACGCCCCGGGAGTACAAGCGGCAGGCGGCGCGGGTGGAAGCGGCCCGCGCCTTGCCGGAAGCGGGCTACGACGGCGTAATCCCCGCCATCTCGACATAGCTTTTCCAGCGCGCCTTGTCCGCTTTGACGAACGCGTCGATCTCCTTGGGCGTGGCCGGCGGGTAGGTCAGGAAGCCCTGTTCGCGATACGTTTTCTGCACGGCCGGCGTGTCGATCGTCTTCTGGAATTCCCGGTTCAGCAGGTCCACGACGTCGGTCGGCGTTTTGCGCGGCGCGAAAACGGCGTGCCACGTGACGACGTCGTAGTCGCTTTTGATCACGCTCGCGATGGTGGGCAATTGCGGCGCCCACGGCAGGGGTTCGGAACTGGAAACGGCCAGCGCCACCAGCTTGCCGGCCTTGACCAGCGGGTCCACCACCGACCATGCGTCGATGTGGAAAGTGTTGCGTCCGGCCGCCAGGTCGGACATCGCCGTCATGTCCTTGTAGGGGACGTGCAGCACGCCGGGCGCGCCGATCTTCTTGGTGAAGATGGTGCCGGCGATATGGCTGGAGGTGCCGATGCCGTAGGAACTGAAGCTGCTTTCCTTCTGGTGCGTGCGCAGGTATTGGACGAAGTCGTGGGCGTTCTTGATGCCCAGGCCGGCATTGGCCACCAGGACCAACGGCAGCTTGGCCGTGCGCGAGACCGCGGAGAAGTCGTTATCGGGATCGAAGGGCAAGGTCCGGTAGACATAGGGATTGATGCAGAACGGCGTCGCGGTCGAGTACAGCAGGGTGCTGCCGTCCGGACGCGAAACCGCCACCTGCCGCGTGCCGATATTGCCGGCTGCACCGGGCTTGTCCTCGACGACGAACTTGCCGCCCAGGCGTTCGCTGACGTCATTGACCAGCAGGCGGGCGATCACGTCGGTACTGCCGCCGGATCCATAGGGCACGATGACCGTGACCGGGCCGGCGGGGTAGCCGCCGGGTTGCGCCAGCGCGAAGCGCGGCAGGGCGGCCGCCCCGCACAGGCCGCCCAGGACTTTCAAGGCATTGCGTCGCTGCATGATATTCATGGATCGCTCCAATGGTTTTGTTCACGTCCGATCCCTTATTCACGGCCTGGCGCCACGCCAGGTCCGCATCGGACGGTGCAAGGCAAGAGTCGGCCGGCGCGCGCGAACGCGTGAACGGCCCGGACTCAAAACAACAACAGCTTGTCGATGGAAAGTCTGCCTCTTGCGCGCCGTTCAGCGAGCCCTCCAATGATCGTAGGCGTCCCGCGCCTGGTACCAACTACCGATGGCGAACAGGAACCAGGTATTGCCGAAGTAGAAAGGATGGCCAGGAATTTCTCCCATATCGAACGCGTTGATCGGAGCGCGGGACTGCCGGGCGATTTTGTCGCCGAGGCTGTGCCCCAGGTAGCTCATCATGGCCACGCCGCTGCCGTTGCAGCCCAGCGCGTAATGCAGGCCGTCCGAACCGCCGATGTGCGGCATGGAATCCAGCGTCATCGCCACGTTGCCGCCCCAACTGTGCGTGATGCGCGTGCCGGCCAGTTGGGGAAACCGCTTCAGCATGGCGCGATACAACAGCCGCGCGGTGGTCTCCTCGCCAGTGGGTGTGAAGCGCGCGCGGCCGCCGAACAGCAGGCGGCGTCCATCGGGGGACAGGCGGTAATGATTGACCACCCGCCGCGATTCGGACACCGCACGGTTGGTGGGCAGGATGCTGGCCGCCAGGTCCGCCGGCAATTCCTCGGTGGCGATCATATGGGTGGCGATGGGAACGACCTTGCGCCGCAGGTCTCCCATGTCCGGACCGGTGTAGCCGTTGGTCGCTATGACGACCTGCTGCGCGCGTATCGCGCCGCGAGGCGTACGGACGTCGTAGCCGCCGCTGACACGTTCGATGGCGCGCACCGGTGTGTTGCCATGCACCCGGGCGCCGGCCGCGCGCGCCGCCGCCAGCATCCCGCCGTAGAGCTGCGCGGGATGCAGGTGGCCGGCCTCTTCGATCAGGGCCGCGCCGTGGTAGATCCTGGATCCGATCTCGCGGCCCATTTCCTCCGGCGGAACCATGCGGGCATTCGACCCGGTGCAGGCGTTGAGCTGGTCCATGCGCGGCTTCCAGCTTTCGTAGTGCTGCGGCAGCCACATGGTGGTGAGCCGTCCGGTCTTTTGCCAGCCGCACTGGATGCGGTGGCGTTCGATCAGCGATTCGACGTAGCGCATGGACGCGGCGGCATCGCGCAGCCGCGCCGCCAGGCGTGCCTCGCGCTGCTCGGGGCTTTCACCCACGGCGGCCAAGGCTTTTTTCTGCACGTTCACGCCGCCGGACATCTGGCCGCCGGATCGCGTGCTGGCCCCCTGGCCGGGCCGGCCTGCTTCCAGCACGATGGCGTCGATGCCGGCTTCGCGCAAGGTCAGGGCGCAGCAAACGCCCGTATAGCCGCCCCCCACGATGATCACGTCGGCCCGCGGCGGCAAGGTCTCGTCGCCCGGTTCGGGCGGTTCGTAGGCCTCCCACCAAAAGGGACGCTTCTGAAAATCCGGCGCGAAAATGTCCGCGGAAGTGGCCATGCGATGTTCCTGGTTCTGCAAAAGCGGGGGTGCCGCGTCAGGCCGCCGCCTGCGCGGCGATGGTGTCCAACGAGGGCAGGTCGGCGTAGCGTTCGCTGAGCTGCCGGTAGACCTGCTCGATGTCCCGCGCGCCGCCGTCCGGAGGCGGCTCGGTGCCGGCCAGGGCGGCGAACATCTGGTGCTTGACGAAATGGCGCCAGCTGACCGGTAGCGCGGCCATGATGCGGGTCATGGCGTCGTAGCGCGCGGCCGTCCAGATGCTCTCGAAGCGGGATCGTCCCGGACCGTAGTCGAAGTGGGCGCCGCCCGCTGCGGGTGCATCCCCGGCATCGCCCGCGCGCAATTCCCGCGTCGCGGCTTCGTCCACCGTCAGGTCCTCGCGCACCACGACGCCATAGGCGTCGCGGGCGCGCTGCCGCGAGACGAAGCCGCACCGGACATCGTCCAGCACTTTTTCGACCGGGCGTTCGTAGGGGTCGCCGTAGCCGCCGCCGGCCGGGCCCTGCAGGCGGATCACGTCGCCCGGCGCGCAATTCACCAGGTCGCTGTTGCGCAATTCTTCCGGGGCGGCGCCGTCCGGGTTCCTGGTGAAGCGCGAGTTCGCGCCTGCCTTGCCGCCCACCACGCCCCAGGCCGCCAGTTCCGATCGGTTGCGGTTGCGCGCGGTGACGACGCCGTTGGGCGCCAGCAGCTTGAATTCCATCGTGGCGGCATTGCCGCCGCGCAGCCGGCCCGCGCCGCCGGTGTCGGGCACCAGGCCGTAGCGGATGATCTCGATGGGGACTTCTGCTTCGTTGATCTCCACGGGGGTGTTCTTCAGGAAGGCGTTGTTCGCGCCGCAGCCTTCGACGCCGTCGTATTCCGGGCCGCCGCCGCCGCCGCCGCCGCAGGGGCCGATGGACGACAGCACCTGGCGGCCGCCGCGCGTCGCCGTCTTCACGTTCAGCAGCGTCGATCCGCCGGCGGGGCAGGCCGGCAGACGGTCGGGCAGGGCGCGATTGAACACGCCGAAGGTGCAGGCCTGGATCACGGCCGCCGTCAGGCTGCGCATGCCCACCGCGGCGGGCGCCTGCGGATTGACGATGGACCCTTCGGGCAGCACGGCCCGCATGGGCCGCACCGAGCCGGCGTTCAGCACATTGCGCGGAGCCAGCGTATGCATCACGTAGATCAGGCCGACCGTGATCACGGAATGGTGGCCGTCGCCGCCGGTGGGCACGTTCAGCGATGAAGCCACTTGCGGATCGCTTCCGGTGAAGTCCATTTCCAGTTCATCGCCGCGCACGCGCAGCGTGATGTGGATGCGGCAGGGATAGCCGCCCACGGTGTCTTCGTCGGCGTACTCCGAGAATTCATAGTCGCCGTCGGGGATGTCGCGGATCAGCGCGCGCGTCTGCTGTTCCGCGTAGTCCAGGATGGCCTCGGCGCCCTGCATGAATTCCTGGACGCCGAAGCGGTCGATGATTTCGTGCACCTTGCGTTCGCCGACGTTCAGCGCGGCGATCTGCGCGTTCAGGTCGCCGTGGTTCTGGTCGGGCATGCGCACATTCACCTGCATGATGCGCAGCAGCTTTTCGTCGATCACGCCGTCGCGCATCAGCAGCATGGGCGGTATGCGCAGCCCTTCCTGGTGCACCTCGGTCAGCGTGCGCGACAGCGAGGCCGGGACCGCGCCGCCCATATCGGTGTTGTGGATATGGCTGCCCACGAAGCACACCAGCGTGCCGTCGCGGAACACCGGCTTCCATACGTGCATATCGGGCGTGTGGGTAGAGACATAGCCGCTGTAGGGATCGTTGGTCAGGTAGATGTCGCCTTCGCGGTAGTCGTCGAACATCTGGATGACGCGGCCGTAGTCCAGGCCGGTGTACCAGGTCGCGCCGAAGGTCTTGGGCGAGGCGAAAGTCTTGCCCGCCGGTGTCATCAACTGGGCGGAGAAGTCCTCGGTTTCCTTGACGAAGGTGGAGTAGGCCGTGCGCATCAGGGTATAGCCCATGGCCTCGGCGGCGGCGGTGCAGTGGTTGGCAAGCACCTGCAGGCGGAAATTGTCCACGGTCACGACGCGGCTCCTTCGGAAGTGATGCGCAGATTGGCGTACTCATCCACCTGGCAGGCATGGTCGCCGGGGATGATGGTGGTGCAGTCGTCCTGGGTGACGATGGCCGGGCCGCTGAAGCGCTGGCCCGCGCTCAGCGCGGCGCGGCTGTACAGGTCGACGTCGCGGAACCCGCCGTCCAGCCACACGCGCACCTGGCGTTCCGGCGCGGGCGTGCCGGGACGGGGCTCATGGCGCGGGAACCCGGGCTTGTCGTTGTTGCCGGAGATCACCACGCGCAGGCTGACGATCTGTACCGGCGCGCGTTCGTCGGCATGGCCGTACAGGCGGCGGTGCATGTCGTGGAATGCCTGGCCCACGGCATGGACATCGCCTGCCTGCACGCTGGCGGGGTCCAGCACGGTGTCGATTTCGTACGATTGGCCGCGGTAGCGCATTTCCGCGGAGTACACGTATTCGGCATCGTCGATATGCCCTTGTTCCTGCCGCAGCCATTGCTCGGCGCGTTCGCGCAGCGCCGCGAATTCCTCACGCACGGCGTCCAGGTTGGCGGGCGTCAGGTCGGTGTAGACGGTCTTCAGGAAGTCGCTCTTCAGGTCGGCGATCAGGCCGCCCAGCGCGCTGAGCGTGCCGGGCGAGGGCGGGACGACGATCTCCTTCACCTTGATTTCGCGCGCCAGGAAGCAGCCCAGCATGGGACCGGCGCCGCCGAAGGCAAGCACCGCGTACTCACGTGGATCGATGCCGTAGCGCGATACCAGGCCGCTGACTTCCGTGTACATCCCGGACACCGCGATCTGGATAATGGCCTCCGCGGTTTCCTCGATGCCGCGTCCCAGCTGCGCGGCGAGTTCGCCGACGGCCTTGCGCGAGGCCTCGGCATCCACTTCCACCGCCCGGTAGCCCAGATCGGAGTGCCCCACCAGTCCGCAGCAGACGAAGGCGTCGGTGATGGTGGCCCGCGTGCCGCCGCGGCGATAGCAGGCCGGACCGGGGCGGGACCCCGCGCTTTCCGGCCCCACCTTCAGCACGCCCAGCGGGTCGACCCACGCGATGGAGCCGCCCCCTTCGCCGACCGACGAGACCGATACGGAAGGGATGTGGATCTGGAAATCGCCGATCAGTTCGCCCACGCCGTACTGCGGCTTGCCGTCCATGATGACCGCGATATCCGCGCTGGTGCCGCCGATATCCAAGCTCAGGCAGCGCGGGATGCCGGCGGTGGCGGCGACGTGGCTGGCGCCGATCACGCCCGCGGCGGTACCGGACAGGATCATCTGCACGCAATCGCGCTTGCCTTGCTCGGCGGTCATGACGCCGCCGTTGGATTTGGTCAGGCGCGGCTCGGGCCGTACGCCGGCGTTCTTCAACGCGGCCTGCAGCGAACCCAGGTAGTGCGCGACGCGCGGCTGCACGTAGCCGCCGATCACGGCGGTGATGGTGCGCTCGTATTCGCGGATGATGGGCCAGGTTTCGCTGGAGCACGATACCGGCAGCTCCGGCGCGATGGAGGCAACGATCTCCTTCACGCGCAGTTCATGCGCGGGATTGCGGTAGGCGTGCAACAGCGATATCACGATGCCTTCGGCACCCGCGTCCTGTGCCGCCTGCACGGCACGCCGCACGCTGTCCTCGTCCAGGGGCTTGCGCACCGAGCCGTCCGGCGCCATGCGTTCGGCGATGCCGAACACCATGCTGCGCTTGACCAGCGGTTCCGGCCGCCGCGACAGCAGGTGGTACATGTCCGGCGTTTTCAGGCGCGCCAGTTCCAGTACGTCGCAGAAATTTTCGGTCGCGAACAGCGCCAGTTTCAGGCCCTTGCGCTGGATGACGGTGTTGATGCCGACCGTGGTGCCGTGCGTGAAGTAGCTGATCTGCTCCGGCTGGATGCCATAGCGCTCGCCCAGCATGCGGACGCCGGCGATGACTTCCTCGCCCGGCTGGTCGGGGCGGGAGAAGACCTTGAGACTTTTGATTTCGCCGCTGTCTTCGTCGAAGACAGCGAAATCCGTGAAAGAGCCGCCGATATCGACGCCTACCCTGTACCCCATGCTGCCCCCGATCCGCGTTGCGGAACATCGTCGCGGCTTGCCATGCGCGGGCAAGCCGGCTAAAATGTTCA